>NZ_JAVXGL010000069.1:0-10383 GCF_036657415.1 Anaerorhabdus sp.
TTGCTTTGTACGTAACCTCTTTCTTCTAATCGTGTCAATAAAACTTGTACTGTCGACATTGCCCATGCCTTATCCAAAAGTTCAACAATCTCACTCGTCTTTAATGGCACTGTTGCCTTCCAAAGAACATTCATAACTTCTAACTCTGCTTCTGGTATTTTTTTCATTTTATTCATCTCTACTGCTCCTTTGCCAATCCACAGTGATTGTATCTCTTTTCGTATTTAACAAACTAAATGATTCTGCATAAATCTTTTTTTCTTCTTCTGAAAGTTTTAATTCAACTTTTACTAAAATATCTGTCTCTTCAAACATATATTCTGAGTTTTCACTCAATGGCAACGTTCCTACACTACGAATACCGCCACCTCCATCTTCTCTAAATTCAAATTGCATACAAAGAAGTGGTATTTTTTTTGTATTCTTATTAATTGTTTGATAAAACCACAATTTCTTTGTTGTTGGATTATATGAAAGTTGAATTGTTTCATCTAAAATATCTTTTACCTTGAGGATTGTATCATTGGAATCTTCTAAAATATATTCACGATACCTATCCATGTGAATATAATCTAATTTGTATTCTTCTAATTCTTGCGCAAATTCCTCTGTACAAACTTCCATGATACGTTCAAGTCCATACTCATTGTGATTATTATAAATTACTTTATCTACACTAATGATTACGCTTTTTGGTTGTCCATACATAGAAAATTTTACATCATTTAATCGTTCCTCCATTCCATCAACAAGTCGTTCATTTAGCTTATACGCCCCAATATACCCATATTTATTCTCACTGATATTGCATGCTTTAAGTATTTCATCATTTACTTTATATCCATAAGGAAGAATTGTGTTCGCAATCCCATCCACTAAAATCTCAACTCCTAGACCCATGTTATCTGCCATTTCAGAATATTCAACAAGGTATGATATATCAACGTCATACTCGCCATTCACTGTCGCAATTAAACATGTATCAATTCCTTCGTTAATGGTTTCATCATTAAATTCCGTTCCCTTGTAGAAAAATTTAAATTTTCCTTTGAATCCATAGACTGAAACTTTCTGTACATCTTTATAGTATATTTTGTAGTTTGAATTAGTGAAATAAATACCATCATATAACTCATGCTGAAAATTTTCTTCACTTCCTCTTACAATAATCATTTCGATATCAATTGGTTCTTGGTATTCATTTAAATAAGATAGTGTGAAAGTAATATTTTCTTCTTTTACAGTTTCGTCTACTTCGACATTATCAAGTGTCAGTCCACTTTTCTTGTCAAAAACAAATTGAATATCACCGAAAAATGTATAAACTGTTTCATTGTTTTTTTCACTCATGGATACAACATCATTAATCTTCACCAATTTCACACAAGAAATCAAGGAAGTCACAAGAACAATCGATATGAATGAGATTAGAATTATTTTCAACCCTTTAGATTTTTTCGATGTATCTATCAACATAGTGAATCTCTCTTCCACTGTTTTTTTATTACCATTGAAACTCGTTGTGAAAATCGTGGATTGCTTCGTTATATTGGAACGTAGGATTGCAAGTATTGTCCTTCCATATTCTTTTCTATAGGCAATTGATGCATCCTTCAAAATAAGTTCATCACATGAAAATTCGATATCTTTATCAGCTTCTTGAATCATGATATACACCAATGGATTAAACCAATGAATACACTTCACAAGAAATAAGCCCAATTTAAAATAAAGATCATGCCTACGATAATGAATAAATTCATGTTCAAGAATTATTTCTTGTTGTTGCTTTGGAAGAAGTGAATCTGTGATAAGGATATGTGGTTTACACAACCCCATCAACATTGGACTTGAAATATAATGATTTTCATAAATCTTAAGTACTGCTTTTCTATGATATTTGGCAGAAATATTTTTCATTATATCCTGAATATCTTTTGTACATTCAATATTTGTTTGTTTAACTTTTTTGGCATAGTAAAGATATTTACTCACGTGATACACAAAGGTTGTGATACAACCAAAGAACCAGAAAATCCCTAGACATATTAATGATGAAAGTGACTGTGTGGGAGCAGTAACTTGATTATTCATCGCTAAAGATGCATCATCACCTACCAAATTAGTTGAAGGTTTCTTTTGCAAGAAAAACTCATTCGGTAGTTTCTCTTGTTGCCTGCTCTGCATTGGTAAAATAAAGGCTTGCTGATTGGTTAGAACTTCAACTTGAATTGCTTTGGGAAAAGAAATATTTATTGGAAAAAGTAAGCGTATCATGATAAACATCCAAATAAAATATCGCATAGTAACACCATATTTTCTTTTGAATAATGGTTTTAAAATAAGCATGATAAGAATAATAACTGTCATTGTCAGTGAAACTTCAAAAAGCATACGAATCATTTTTTCCATAAGTTTTCTCCTCGCTTACATTTGTCGTTAAAGAAATCATACATGCTCCACTTACAATTGTCAATGAGCGAACAAAAAAACAAGAATTTTCATTCTTGTTTTGACTGCATTATTTTTTCTTTATCATAAAACATGCTAATAAACCCTACTATTAAAATCATTGAACAGATAAAAATTGAATATTGTCCTAAATATTTTATACATATACTTCCAATAATCGCTCCAAAGACAAAAAATAAAATTACAGCTAGATAGAGCCAACCTTTTTCAATCGCATCTTGATTTTTTGTATATGCATACTCACATAACCATTCAGTAGCATATCTAAGATTTCCAACACACATTGTTGTTGCTGCTCCTAATCCACGTATTTTCTTAAAACTTTCTATTTGAAGTCCACATACTAGAGAAATTAAACTATTCGCAACCAAATTTAATTCTTGTGGTAAAAATCCTACCAATAGTAAAATCATCGCTTCTGTTACTATTGCGATTTGTCTCCAATGAATACTTTTTCGCTCTTTTAGTTTTCTTCTTACAATATCCGCAATAGCAATTCCTATCGAAAATGCAATGATAGGAATTAAATATTTAATCGTATTTTCCCATTGACCTTCGAAAATATTTATACCCAATAGTAAAATATTTCCTGTTTGAGCATTGGCAAAAACTTTACCTCGAAATAAATATGAATATGCATCCATAAATCCACCGCTAAGCGTTAAAAGTAATCCAAGTCCTAAAGAGTCTGAAACTTGCGTAGAATGTTTCAAACGATTCACTTCTTTTCTTTATCTAAAACTCAGAATATTCTGTCAGAATCTTCGTCATTGGAACATCATGTACTGAACAAATGAAATCTTCCACTTGCTGACAAGCATATGCAATACCTACAAAATCACATTGTATTTTATCCAAAACTGAATCATAATAACCTTTACCATATCCAATACGATGTTTTAAAGAATCAAATCCTACCATTGGGATAATCATAATTTCAATTTTTGATAAATCATATTCATCATTTGATTTTGGTTCTAACAAACCAAAAACTCCTGGTTCTAAATCATCCATTGATTTAATTTCAACAAAAATAATCGTTTTCTTTATTACCTTAGGCACAACCACTGTTTTACCTTGGCTCAAACAAGTTTGAATTAAATCATGTGTTTCAACTTCATCACCTTTGCTTACATAAAGGCCAATAACTTGTTTGTCTTTAATTTCATCAAGTACACGAAGTGCAATTATACGGCTTTTATCACCTTTTTCAGGACACTCTTTACGTTTTTTAAGTGCCAATGTTCTCAATTCATTTTTTTCCATTAGAATACCTCTTCTTGTATCTCTATTATAGCACGAAGTAAAGGACCAATCTTAACCGATTGATCCTTCCATGTCTAATTTTAACAATTGATTTAATTCAACTGCATATTCCATTGGTAATTCTCTTGTGAATGGTTCCAAGAATCCCATGATAATCATTTCTGTTGCCTGTGATTTCGTTAAACCACGTGACATTAAATAGAATAATTGTTCTTCTGATATTTTTGATACTGTTGCTTCATGTTCAAGTGTGCTTGTACGATTTCTACTTGTATTTGTAGGAATTGTATCACTTGTTGATATCTTATCTAGAATCAAAGTATCACATTCTACTTTAGATTTACTGTATGCTGCTTGATTCCCATGCATCACTAAACCACGGTAGTTTACAGCCCCACCTTTACGAGCAACTGATTTAGAAATAATTGTACTTGATGTATGAGGTGCTAAGTGAATCATTTTAGCCCCTGCATCTTGTATTTGATTCTCGCTTGCAACTGCAATCGAAATTGTCATTCCTCTTGCATATTCTCCTGCAAGTATACATGCTGGATATTTCATTGTAATATGTGATCCAATGTTTCCATCAATCCATTCCATCGCACCATGAGCTTCGACTTTCGCACGTTTTGTCACAAGGTTCAAGATATTACCCGACCAGTTTTGTACTGTTGAATAGCGACATTTAGCTCCTTCTTCAACAAAGATTTCTACCACTGCCGCATGCAATGAATCTTTTGAGTATGTCGGTGCTGTGCAGCCTTCTACATAGTGTAAATCTGCGCCTTTATCGACAATAATACAAGTACGTTCAAATTGTCCCATACGTTCAGTATTAATTCTAAAATAAGATTGGAGTGGCTTATCTAAAGTAACCCCTGGAGGAACATAAATAAACGATCCCCCTGACCAAACTGCACTATTCAATGCCGCAAACTTATTGTCTGCTGCTGATACAATTTTCCCGAAATACTTTCTAAACAAATCTGGATGTTCTTTAAGTGCCGTATCAGTATCTAGAAAAATAACACCTTTATCTTCAACTTCTTTCAGCATGTTATGATAAACAACTTCTGATTCATATTGTGTGGATACTCCTGCAAGAAATTTTTGTTCTGCTTCTGGTATCCCCAAACGATCAAAGGTGTTTTTAATTGTTTCTGGAACTTCTTCCCATTTTGTTTCTTTATCATTACTTGGACGAATATAATAGGTATAATCATCAAAATTAAGTGATTCTAAGCTCGGTCCCCATGTTTGCATAGGCATTCTTTCAAAAATTTCAAAAGCCTTCAATCGTAATTCTAACATCCAGTCAGGCTCATTCTTAATTTTTGATATTTCACGAACTGTGTCAGCCGTTAAACCTTTTTTTGTTTTATATACGCTGACATCTTCATCACTAAACCCATATTTATACTCATCCTGTGTTTTTAGTACATCATCTTGAGTCATTATTTTTTATTCTCACTTTCATCAATCATTTGGCGGATTGCTTTCCAACCAATGGTTGCGCAATTAATACGATTCGCTTGCTTAGATACTCCTTTAAGTGCTATCGCTTCTTGTAACACTTCCGGATCATATTCTTTCTCATTAATCATCGCATAATAGTTTTCAATAATTTGATTTGCTTCTTCAATGCTTTTTCCGATAAGTAATTCGCTCATCATTGATGTAGAAGCCGTTGAAATTGTACATCCAATACCATCAAAACAAATATCTTCAATCGTTTCTCCATTTATCTTCGCTTGCACAGTAATATCATCAATACATGAATCAGATGCCATATGCACAGAAGCATATGAATCATCTTCTTTTAATTTATGATTACGAGGATATTGATAATGGTCCATGATTAGTTCACGTAGTACTGCTGGATCATCTAATAATGAATTCATTGTTATACCCTCCTTCTAGAAAAACAAGCCTACACAGTTTTCAACTGTGATATCTTTGCATGTTTCAATAAATTTATCCACCTCTTCTTTTGTATTATAAAAGTAGAATGATGAACGAATTGTTTCCGATGCTTTTATAAGCTCAATAAGAATTTTGGCACAATGATTACCTGATCTAACTGCAATTCCTTTTGAACTTAAATAACTTGCTGCATCTTGAGCAAATACACCGTTTACATTAAATGTAAGAATTCCTGTAGATGCATGTGGATTAAAGAATGTAATATTTGTTAATTCTTGTAATTTTTCTGATGCATAAGTTCTTAATTCATGTTCATATTTATAGACATTTTCCATGCCTAGATTTTGTAAGTATTCAACAGCCGCTTTAAGTCCAAGTACTGCTTCAATTGCTGGTGTTCCTGATTCAAATTTATAAGGTGCATCTTTTAATAAAATGTTACCACAAATATCAAATCGAGCATTGCTGCCACCACCAAGCATAAATGGATCTGTAAGTTGAAGTAAATCATAACGTCCATAAAGAACTCCAATACCTGTAGGAGCACACATTTTGTGTCCACTGAATGCTAAGAAATCAACACCCCATTTTTTGACATCACATGGTACATGAGGAACAGATTGTGCTCCATCACAAACAACGATTGCGCCATGTTCATGAGCGATTCTTGTGATTTCTTCAATTGGTTGTAAATACCCTAATACATTAGATACATTAGCCATCGCTATTACTTTTACATTTGGATATGATTCAATTGCTTTTTTGAATGCTTCAATTGTCATTTCTCCTTGATTAGTTAATGGAATGTACTCAATCGTCGTTCCCACTTCTTCGCAGACTTTAAACCAAGGTAAAATATTAGATGCATGCTCTGCTTCAGTAGAAAGGATAACATCTCCTTTTTTTAGAAATTTACGTCCATAGCCATATGCAACTAAATTTAAGGACATACTTGCACCAGATGTAAAAACGATTTCTTTTGGTTCTGCATTAATGAATTTCGCAACTGTTTCTCTTGCATCTTCATATTCTTTGGAAACTTGATAAGATAAATCATAATCTCCTCGATGAACATTTACACTTTCATTTACATAATAGTCATTTACAGCGTCAATAACACATTGAGGTTTAAATGTAGTTGATGCATTATCCAAATAAATTACATTAGGATTATTTTTAAACATTGGAAAATCTTCTCTAACTTTTTTTACATCAAACATGATTCAGTCACCTTACTTTCTATGACATTCGTTAATACTTCTTTTAATTCTTCATTTTGTATAAATCCAGTAATCGGCATCAAATAGCCAATTGTAATTAAACTCATAACTTGTTTTTCATTTAATCCACGTGATTGTAGATAAATCATTTGATTTTCATCAATTTGTCCAACACTTGTTGCATGGCTCGCTTCTACATCATTTTCATCAATCAATAACATTGGAATAATTGTTGCATTTTGACTTTCATCAACTGTTAGTGCTCGTGATGTTTGATGTGACTTAGAACCATAAGCACCTTTAACGATTTTACCAGTGGCTGTCAATACATAATCAGCACCTTCTAGTACAACACTATAGTTTTCCATTTGTCCCTCAGTATGTGGTGCATCTGATGAACATGTGATTGTCATATGTTTTTTATTTTGACAAAGAGTTGCACTTTTAATAGTTGCTTTGGCACCCTCTTCTTCTAAACTGACATGGCTTGTTCTTCTAACGTCTGCCACATTACATTCACCATAAGCCAAGTCTAATGTTCCATTTTTCTTTACAACATATTTTTCTTCAAAATTAATAGGCTCAATTGCGTTATTCCAAACGAGCAATGTAAATCCAGCATTTTCTAATACCGTTACATTAAACTTTAAATTTAAACCTTGCTTAACATTTAAATAAATACTTGAATGACCATCACACACAATATCGATTGTTAATGGATCAAGGGTATCAATAATCCATTCTTCATAACCGTCTTGAATGATTTGATTAACCTTCCCACCTACATCGAACAATTTCATACTAATTTACCTTTGCTTGATGCAGCACAAGAACCAAGTGAGAATGGCATTTGTTTTTTATCCTCAACAACAGGTTGAAGATCAAACTCTTTGTACAACCAATCATATCCTTCAGTATCAATTTTAGTTACTAATTCTTCTGCACCTTCAATAACAATTTTCCCATTTACAAGTACGTGTGCATGTGTTGGTTTTAATAATTGATAAAAACGTTCATAATGTGAAACTACAATTAATCCCAAATCCGTATTTTTTTGCATATCGACAACACTATTTGCGACAATTTTAAGAGCATCAACATCTAGCCCACTATCAATTTCATCTAACATCGCAATAGAAGGTTTTAATAATTTCATTTGAACAATTTCATTACGTTTCTTTTCACCACCAGAAAAACCCTCATTCAAAAAGCGATGAGCTAAGTCTGGTTTCATTTCTAAATCTTTGATGGTTTTTTCCATTTCTTTTATAAATGAAAACAAGGGCATTGGTGATTCTCTACGAGCATTTATTGCAGCTCTTAAGAAATCACTATTTGTTACCCCAGGTACTTCTTGTGGATATTGCATTGCCAAAAATAATCCAGCTCGACTTCTTTCATCAATTGACATAGCTAAAACATCTTGTCCATCTAACAAGATTTTTCCCTCAGTCACTGTATATTTTGGATGTCCCATGATAGCCGCAAGCAATGTACTTTTACCATTACCATTAGGTCCCATGAGAGCATGGATTTCATTTGATTTAATTACTAAAGACACTCCTTTAAGTATCTCTTTCCCCTCGATTTCGACGTGGAGATTCTCGATTTTCAATTCTGCCATTTAAATCACCTTTCTTTTTCTAAACTCTAAGCAAGATTATAGCATAATATCGCTTTTTTGTTGAAAAATACGCTTTTTGGGGCAAATTTTCATTGTTCAGATAAAATTCAGATAGATAAATTGCAAAAAACATAGAAATACCCTATAATAATTAAGCGTTTCAAAGGAGGAAAACATGAAAGACATGTTCAAAAAATACGGCGTAGTAATGCTAGTTAGTTGCTTTTTTATCGCAATTATCGCCTACTTCGCAATCGATCAATCAAAAGATGTAATACCAGGTAAACAAGTTAATGGTGAAGATATTGTATTTACAATTGATGATAAATCCATTACTACAAATGAATTCTACGATAAACTATACAATGATTTAGGTATTCAATCAGTTTATCAAGCATTTGAAAAAGCAGTTGTTAATGCAAGTGTTGAGACAACCGATGAAATGAAAACATTAGCTAAAGAAACAGCTAATGGAATCATTAGTAACTTTCAATCTCAATATGGTGCAACTTATGAAGCAGAATTAACTAAAATTCTTAAATCACTTGGATATAATGATTCTAAAGATTTAGAAACTTATTTAATCCAAGGGGAAAAAAGAAATCAATTATTAAAACAATATATTCTAGACAACAAAGATACAGTTTATACTCCATACGAAGCAGAATATAAACCACGTACTGCAAGTCATATTTTGATTCAAATGGTGGATGCTAATAATCCTACTGATGAAGAAAAAGCTAAAATGGCAGAAGTTGATGCAGCTTTAGCTGAAGGTAAAACATTTGCAGAAGTTGCGACAACTTATTCAAATGATACTGGTTCAGCAGTAAATGGTGGAAGTTTAGGCTTCATGGATTCTACTACGCAATTTGTTCCAGAATTCTTAGCAGCTGCTTTAGCTCTTAATGAGGGAGAACGCAGTGAATGGGTTAAATCTGATTACGGTTACCATTTAATTCAAATTGATTCTACAAACTTTGATACTTTCAAAGATGATGATGCATTTTATAATCAATTCCTTACAATTTACCCTGAAATTCAATCACAAGTTATTTGGGCTAAAGCACAAGAACTTGGTGTAGATTTTGCAGGTAATGATGAATTGAAAGCTCAATTGCTTGACTTTATGGGCATTAGCGAATAGGAGGAAAACACATGAAAAAAATATTAATTAGTCTTTGTGCTCTACTTCTATTAGCAGGATGTACAGATGCACATGCAAAACTAAAAGACGCAAATACTGCATTAATCACAATTGGTGATACAACGATTACTAAAGGTGATATCTATAGTTCAATGATTCAACAAGGCTCTGGATATGTGGCATTATCTGCTGCTACTCAAGCAATCCTTGAAAAGGAAGTTCCTATCACTGATGAAATCACAGCTGAAGCTACAAAAAGCTTAGAAACGTATAAAGCTACCTATGGTGATTCATTAGAAGCTGCTTTACAAAGTTATGGCTACAAAGATGTTGATGATTTCTACAATAATTCATTAGTATTAAGCGCACAACTTACTAAACTTACTAAAAAATATGTAAATGAAAACTTTGATGCATTAGTAACTAAATATGAACCAAGACAAGCAACAGTATTGACATTCGGTACTGAAGAAGATGCTAAAAATGCTAAAGCAGAATTAGAAAGTGGTGTTGATGCAATGACAGTTGCAAGTAACTACAATTCTAGTTCAGCTGGTTCTCCTCGTATCATTACTACTGATACTGATTTGGATGTTTCAGTTAAATCATTTATTCAAAATGCTACTGCTCCTGGTATTTCAGATGTAATTATCGGAACAGATGTTGAAAACTTCTATATTGTAAATGTGAATGAAATTGATCCAAACAATATTAAAGAAGATATTATTACA
>NZ_JAVXGL010000070.1:0-10139 GCF_036657415.1 Anaerorhabdus sp.
AAACTCTACGAGAAAGGAGTTTGGGGATCTTATAAAGGTTCTTTGAATGATTTGTAGCACAAATCAATTTTCTTGATAATGTAGTAATTATATGTTCAAGACTAGATGTATATAAAAAATCACTTGGTAGTTACATCCAAGTGATTTTCTTTTCTTCGCCATCTTTAATTCGTTGAAGATTTGATTTATGGCGATAAGTTACAAATAAGAATAAAGCCACAAACGATAATGATATGACTAAGTCTGGTTGAGCAAAGAAAGATGCAACAGTTTCAATACCAATTGCAATGATACTACTCAAAGAGACCATTTTGCATATGTATAATATTACAAAGAAAGAACAAACTGGTAAAACAAATATTGTTAATAAATGACCTGTAACAATACCAATTCCCAAAAAGTAGCCGAATGTTGTCGCAACTGCTTTACCACCTTTAAAATTTGCGAATATTGGAAAGCAATGTCCAAAGCAACAAGCAAGACCTGCAAGTATTGTAGCACTTGGTATAAAACTAGCACAAAGTAGTACAACGAAACAAGCTTTTAAAGCATCTAGAATAGTAACACTAACTCCTGCCCATTTTCCTAAAACACGTCCTGCATTACTAGCACCTAGATTTCCTGAACCAAACTGACGAACATCTGTTTTGTAGAATAATTTACCTACAACGAGTGCCCAAGGTATTGAACCAAATAAATACGCTGCTAGAATAGCGAATATTACATTTATATTAATTAATGTCATAAAGTCATCTCCTTGTATTATTTTATCATACTTTAACTTAGTTCAACCTTTAAATTTCAGTGGAATTTTGGTATAATACATCAGTAAAGTTTTTACAAGAATAGAAAGGAAAATCTTAGATTCTATTCTAAGTTGGAAGTTATGGCGAATAATCAAATTTATGATGCAGATAGTATACAAATCTTAGAAGGTTTAGAAGCTGTCCGCAAACGCCCAGGGATGTATATCGGTTCTACTGATAGTAGAGGATTACATCATTTAATTTGGGAAATTGTGGATAACGCAGTGGATGAAGCTTTAAATGGATTTGGTAATAAAATCAAGATAACCCTTGAAAAAGGGGGAGTTTGTTGTGTCGAAGACGAAGGTCGTGGTATGCCTATTGGGGCTCACAGAAGTGGCAAAAATGCACTAGAAGTTATTTTTACAGTACTTCATGCGGGAGGGAAATTCTCTGCTGAAGGAGGGTATAAAACATCAGGAGGACTACATGGTGTAGGGGCTTCTGTTGTGAATGCTTTAAGTGAATGGGTAGAAGTTACAGTAGCGACAGATGGTAAATTGTATCAAATGCGTTTTGAAAATGGTGGTAAAAAAGTAAGTAAACTTGAAATTATTGGTAAATCAACCAAAACAGGTTCAAAAGTTCGTTTTAAGCCAGATTCAAAAATTTTCTCTACAACTGAATTTCACTACAAACAAGTTTGTGAACGTGCTCAAGAAACAGCCTTTTTATTGAATGGTATTACAATGACTGTCGAAGACCAGAAAAATGATAAAAAAGAGATTTATCATTATGATGAAGGTCTTAAGGAATTCTTGAATTATTTACATGAAGACCGTGATGTACTTCATGATCCAGTATGTTTTCATGGTGAATTTAAAGGTATTCAAGTTGATTGTGCTTTTCAATATACTGACAGTTATCAAGAAAATACATATAGTTTTGTCAATTTAGTACGTACACCAGATGGTGGTACTCATGAAATAGGTTTTAAATCAGCAATTACTAAAGCTTTTAATGATTATGCTAGAAAAATAGGTCTCCTTAAAGAAAAAGATAAGAATTTTGAAGGAAATGACGTTCGTGAAGGGCTAACTTCTATTATTTCAGTATCGATACCTGAAAATTTATTACAATTTGAAGGGCAAACTAAGGGAAGACTAGGTACTGCTGAAGCAAAACCAGCAGTGGAACAAACAGTCTTTGAAAAGATGACTTATTTCCTTGAAGAAAATAAAGATCTCTCTACTTCATTGATCAAGAAAATGCAAAAAGCAGCACTTGCAAGAGAAGCAGCACGTAAAGCACGTGATGAAGCACGTAAAGGTAAAAAGGGTGCTAAAACTGAAAAAATACTTTCAGGTAAACTTTCACCTGCCCAATCAAAAGACAGCGCTAAAAAAGAATTATTCCTTGTCGAAGGAGATTCAGCCGGAGGTAGTGCAAAACAAGGTAGAGACTCTAAGTATCAAGCCATATTGCCATTACGTGGTAAAGTATTAAATACTGAGAAATGCTCAATGTTAGATATTGAAAAAAATGAAGAACTTAACACAATTATTCATTGTTTAGATGCTGGTGTTGGACCGACATTTGATGCGAAAGATAGTAACTATGGAAAAGTTATTATCATGACCGATGCGGATACAGATGGAGCACATATTCAGGTATTGTTATTAACATTCTTCTATCGTTATATGCGGCCACTTGTTGAACAAGGAATGGTTTATATAGCGCTTCCACCTTTATATAAAGTAAGTAAAGGAAAAGAAACTGCATATTGTTTTGCCGACGAGGAATTAAATAGTCTTCGTGAGCAATGGGGAAAAGTTGAAATTCAACGTTATAAAGGGTTGGGGGAAATGAATGCTACTCAACTTTGGGATACAACAATGAACCCTGAAACCCGCACATTAATTCAAGTGACAATCGAAGATAGTGTTATTGCAGAACGTAGAGTTTCAGTCTTAATGGGAGACAAGGCAAATCTTCGCCGTGATTGGATTGAAGAAAATGTAGCATTTACATTAGAAGATACATTTAAGGTGGTAGACTAATGGCAAAAAAGAAAATTGAACAAAAAGAGATGATTACACTTCCAATGCCTCTTGAGGAAATCATGGGTGATCGATTTGGACGTTATTCAAAATATATTATTCAAGAACGTGCACTACCTGATGCTCGTGATGGTTTAAAACCAGTACAACGTCGTATTCTTTATGCAATGTATAGTGATGGCAATGTCTTTGAAAGACAGCATCGTAAGTCTGCAAAGACGGTAGGGTTAGTTATTGGTAATTTTCATCCACATGGTGATTCATCAGTGTATGATGCTATGGTACGTTTATCGCAAAGCTGGAAAGTTCGTTGCCCACTAGTAGATATGCATGGGAACAATGGATCTATTGATGATGATCCAGCAGCAGCAATGCGTTATACAGAGGCAAGGCTTTCGAAAATTACAAATACATTATTAACGGATATTGATAAGGAAACAGTCGAATTTGCACCGAACTTCGATGATACAACCGAAGAACCAACAGTATTACCTGCAAGTATTCCAACACTTTTAGTGAATGGGGCTACGGGTATTGCCTCAGGTTATGCTACAAATATTCCTCCTTGTAATTTGGGAGAAACATTGGACGCGACCATTTATCGTATTCAATATCCAAACTGTACGCTTGAAGAAATCATGGAACGATTACCTGGACCAGATTTTCCTACCGGTGGTATTGTGCAAGGACGAACTGGACTAGAAGAAGCATTTAGAACGGGTAAAGGTCGAATTGTTATACGTGGTAAAGCTTCAATAGAGGAAGGTAAAACAATTAATCAAATTGTAATTACTGAAATTCCATATGAAGTTATCAAGACAAATATTGTTAAAAAGATGGATGATATTCGTATTTCAAAAGATATTGATGGAATACTAGATGTCCGTGATGAAACTGATAGAACAGGACTAAAAATCGTCGTTGATCTCAAGAAAGATATCGATGCTAATTTAGTGCTTAACTACTTTTATAAAAATACTGATTTACAAGTTTATTATAGTTACAACATGGTTGCGATTGTAGATAAAAGACCAATGCAACTTGGTGTACTTGAACTATTGGATGCATTTATTAAATTTAGAGAAGAAGTTGTAATACGTAGAAGTCGTTTTGATTTAAATAAAATGGAAGCACGGTGTCATATCTTAGAAGGATTGATGAAAGCTGTCTCTATTATGGATGAAATTATTGATATCATTCGTAAATCAAAAGATAAAGGTGATTCTAAAAATCGTTTATGTGAGACTTTTGGTTTCACGGATACACAAGCTGAAGCAATCGTAAATTTACGATTATATCGATTAAGTTCTACAGATATTCTTTCTCTCCGTGAAGAATTTGCACAACTTGTAAATGAAATGGAAATGACAAAAACCATTCTTGAAAATAAGAATGTATTAAAGAGTACAATTGTAAAAGAATTAAAAGAAATCAGAAAAGATTTTGCCGATGAACGCCGTACAATAATTCAAGATGAAGTTGAAGAAATTGTTATTGATAAAACAAGTATGATTCAAAATGAACGCGTCATGATTACTGTATCAAGAGATGGTTATGTAAAACGTGTTTCACTTCGATCATATGGTGCTTCAGAAGGAACAGCAACAGGTCTTAAAGATGGTGATGAATTAATTGGTGCAATTGAATGTGATACTTTAGATACTGCACTTCTATTTACATCAAAAGGTAATTATGGCTTCTTACCAGTTTATCAAATTGATGAAGGTAAATGGAAAGATGTGGGATCACATTTAAACAACATCATGAAAATTGATGCAGATGATAAAATTATTAATGCGATCGTAGTTAAGAATTTTGATAGCTATGCATGGGTAATGACAATCAGTGCTTCAGGAAATATTAAGAAAACACCAATTAATCAATGGGTTGTACAACGTAATAATAAAGTAATGCCAGCGATGAAATTAAAAAGTCATGATGAAATGTTAAAAGCATTCCTATGCTATGCTCATCAAGAAATTATTTGTTTAAGTAAGGCAGGATTTATTACACGATATAGTTCTGATATAATTCCAAGTACAAATACAAAATCTCAAGGTGTTAAAGCAATGAATTTTGGAAAAGAAGATGGATTCGCAACAGCATGCGTACTACCAGATGATAATCATAGCTTAATGGTATTAACTGAAAAAGGATCAATGAAACGTTTAAGAATCAATGATATCCTTGAAACTTCACGTACTGTAAAAGGTGAAATGATTTGTAAGAAAATGAAAACAAATCCATTTGTAATGACTTATGCAAAGGCAGTAGTACCGTATGACAATTGTGTGTTTATTGATGCTGAAATGCAAACTCTTCAAGCAAAAGATATTCCACTTATGGCAAAAGATGCAACATTCTCAAACCCACTTGTTCTTCAAAAAGGTTGGCATTATGTCAAAGAAATTGAAGAATGTCGAATTATGGATAAACCTGAGGGTGATGACTTAATGCTTGATCAAAGTGATGATGTAGAAGAAAAAGTTCATGAAGATTTTGAAATGATTGATTTATTTGAAGAATAAAACTCATTAGATTTTTAATGAGTTTTTTTATTTTAACAAGGACGGTGTCATATCTTAAGTGTCATTTGTTGAAATGATTGATGATTTTAAATTGTTAGAATATGAATAGGAGATAGCACATGGAAAGTAAAATGTTTTCAATCTTAAGTTTTTTAGAACAAACTCAACGTGCAGTAACAGCAAAAGAGATAGCCGAAAAACTAGGGATTTCAGTAAGAACTGTAATGCGATATATGAATGTTCTTTGTAGTAGCAAAGAAAAGAGTTTTGCTATTCAAGCATCAAAGACAAAAGGTTATTATCTAGAAATCAAAGATGAAAATAAATTTAATTCGTATATGAACACGCAACGACAAGAATTAACAATTAATGAACAAAATCTAGAGTTGGTACTTTATATAGGATTACGCAAAAAGGTTAGTATTCAAGAATTATCCAATGTATATAGTTATAGTACATCAACGATTTTAAGACTTATTCAACAAATTAATGAAATGTTAGAAGATAGAGAAATTCAAATTGAAAAATCAAAAGAGAATTTTAAACTTGTTGGAAATGAAATTAAGATTAGAAATTATATCACGATGTCATTCGTGAATCACCCAGAATATATTCATAAAATTTGTAGTCAATGGGATATGTATACAATTCACTTAGAAAACATACTAAAAGAAAATGATATTGAGTATGGATCATCAAGTAACTTAATTTACTTGATTGTTACATTAATTCGCTGTAGCAATAAGAATGATTTAATTCTCACAGATATTGTACGTTTGTTGTATCGTAATCATCGTACAACAACACAGAAAATTGAAAATTTAAGACAACGAATTGTGAATGTATTCGATATAAACCTAAGTGATGATGAATGCATATTTATTCAAATTTTATTGTTAAAACCAGACACTGAAATTTTAGATTACAATGAATTGTTTAGTTACTTGAAACCAATTATTGAAGAAGCACTTAAGAATATTGATGCAAAGTATAATACATATTTTGTAACAAATACACAGTTACTTGAGTCATTAAATTATCATGTAGCGAATTGTTTTGAAGATTATATATTAATGGCTGAGAGTGATAATGAATTATTAGAACAAATTAAAATAAATTTCACAAACGAATATTGTTATGCGATTGAATTTAAAAAATGGATTTATCAAGTCTTAGATATTGAGATTGGGGATAAAGATATTGGGTATATTGCACTACACTTTGCGAATGGTTCAGAAATTCAAGACATGAAAGATAGTCTAAATGCTCAAATCATTTATAAAAGTAATAAAACAGTCGCAACTCTACTGAAATCAAGAATCAATGATAAATGTTCAAATATACGTGTTGAACAACTTGTAAAAGCAGATGTGATTCCTAATGATTTACATCGCTATGATATTAACTTTATTTTTGAAGATTATGTTGATGACAAAGAAGGTGTTTGTAAAATCAGTCCATTCTTGAATTATTTGGATTTAGAAATAATCAATGATGAGATATTAAAAATACAAGGAAGCAATGCATTGTTATCCATGCTAGAAAAAGAAAATTTTTATCCGAATCTCGATGTAGAAAATAAAAAAATACTACTCGAGACATTATTAAAACAGTTGAAAGATAAAAAATACTTAAGTGAAAAAGAGTGTAAACAATTACTCGAAAGAGAAAAACTTACATCAACTGAAATTGTATTAAATGTAGCTTTTCCACACGTGATTGTAGAAGGTAAAAGTTTTATAACAATTGCTACACTTAAACATCCTGTTTTTTGGAAGAATAATTTTGTGAAAATAATTATTCTTATGGGATTATCAAAAAATGATAATAAAACGAGAAGTGCTATTCAATATTTATTTAATCGATTATCAAATACTGAAATTGTAAATCGTATTGAAAAAAATGAGAAGTTTGAAAAGTTAATAAAAATTATTAAGGGAGAATGTTAATGCTAAGTAATTATTTAACACGAGATGTTGTTGATTTAAATGTAAATGTACAAAATGCTGAAGAAGCGATTCGCTATGCAGGAGAATTACTTGTTAAAAGCAATCTTATTAAACCTGCTTATGTAGATGAAATGATAGATACGTATCGAAATTTAGGTCCTTATATTGTACTTGCGCCACACATTGCAATGCCGCATTCCAAACCAAGTGATAATGTAATGAAACCTTGTTTATCGTTTTGTCGATTACAACAACCAATACGATTTAATCATACTGAGAATGATCCAGTGCACTTTGTATTTGCATTAGCAGGAAATGACGAATTTGGACACATGGCTTTACTTCAATCATTAGGAAAATTTCTAATGGATGAAGAAAATATAAAGAAACTCTATACCATCCATGACTTTGATGGATTAATAGAAATTTTAGGAAAGGAGGATAAGGTATGAAAGAATTAAAAGTACTAAGTGTTTGTGGTATGGGATTTGGAACAAGCTTGATGTTATTTATGACAATTCAGGATATTGGTAAGAAATATAATATTAAAATCACTGGAGAAGCTTGTGATCTTGGTTCTTACAAAGGAAAACCATGTGATTTGATTGTTGCTTCAAGTGAAATTGCGCAGCAAATCAAATCAGATGACATACCTGTATTAGGAATTTCTAATTTATTAGATAAAAATGATATCGAAGAAAAAATAAAACAATATTTTAATTAAGGAGGATAAATATGTTAGACGTAGTAGTAAAATTATTATCAAATCCATCAGTGATTTTAGCATTTGTTGCATGTTTGGGGTTAATTCTATTAAGAAGAAGTGCATCAGATATTATCACAGGTACACTAAAAACTTTATTAGGTTTCCTGATTTTACAAGCAGGATCAAGTTTAATTGTTAATGCATTAATTCCTTTCTCAGGTATCTTCACTCAAGCATTTAACCTTTCTGGTTTTGTGGCTGAAGATAATGCGTTAGTGGCAGCAGTACAAACATTATTAGGGTTTGAGACTTCAATGATTATGATTTTCTCATTTGGAATCAATATCTTATTAGCTCGTTTCACAAAATTTAAATATGTATTTTTAACAGGACATATGATGTTCTCATTTGCAGGTACAATGGCAATTGTATTACATCAAATGGGTATGACTGGTTGGACAGCGATTGCAATTGGTGCAACAGTTCAAGGGATAAGCTGTATTGTTTTCCCAGCTATTTCACAACCATTTATGAAAAAAATTACAGGTAACAATGATGTAGCTTTAGGATTCTGGGGTTCAAGTGCAATTTGTTTCTCTGGATGGATTGGCGGATTAATCGGAAATAAAGAAAAATCATGTGAAGATATTAAAGTTCCAAATGGTTTAGGATTCCTTAAAGACATGTCAGTCTTGATGGCAATTGTTATGATTCTTGTTTACTTGGGTACATGCTTATATGCTGGACCTGAAGTTGTTGCAAGTTATGCTGGTGGTCAAGATGTAATCGTGTTCTCAGTTATGACAGCATTAAACTTTGTTGCAGGAATATTGATTCTATTACAAGGTGTGCGTATGTTCCTTGGTGAATTAGTACCAGCATTTAAAGGAATTAGTGAAAAATTAGTTCCAGGAGCAATCCCTGGATTAGATGTTCCAATTATTTATGCATTTGGTCCGGTTGCGACAACCGTTGGGTTTGTCTTCGCAATGGTTGGTGGTTTACTTGCAACTTTAGTTTCAACACAGTTATCAGCAGTTGTCTTACCTTCAGTTATCGGTCTATTCTTTATGGGTGGTGCCGCTGGTGTATTAGGAGATAAGTTAGGTGGTATTCGTGGAGCTATTATTGCAGGTTTAGTATTAGGATTTGTATTTAGTATTTTACCAGTACTTTTCTATAATTTCGTAGATTTAAGTGTTTATGGAATCACTGGACTATGGTTTGCTTCAACTGATGCAATCATCGTTGTTGTGATTATGCGATTAGTAGGAATGTTATTTGGTATTTAAAGGAGAGAAATATGAGAAAAGTAACAACTGTTCTAGGTGATATTGATTCAAGTTCTTTGGGATTTACATATGTTCATGAGCATCTCTATGCTGTTCCACCAGCAAATCAAAAAGATCGTGATTTGGAATTATCAAGTTATGATAACTCATTGTATGAACTACAACAATTTAAATCAGTGGGTGGAGAAACGTTAGTGGAAGCATCGACAATTGATTATGGAAGAAATCCTGTAGCTCTTAAAAAAATGGCAGAGGTTACTGGCGTAAATGTAATTGCGACAACAGGGTTCAATAAAAATATGTATTATCCACAATGGGTAGCCGAAAGAACAACCGAAGAAATTGCAGAATATATGATTCGTGACATTGAAGTGGGTATTGATGGTACAAGCATTCGTGCTGGACAAATCAAAACAGGTGGTTCTTATAATGTAGTGCATCCACTTGAAATAAAAGTAACACATGCTTGTGCAATTACACATAAAAAGACGGGTGTTCCTCTATGGTGTCACACAGAGGCAGGAACAATGGCACATGAGATTCTGGATATTTTTGAAGAACATGAAATACCAATGAATCATATTTGTGTAGGTCATTTAGATCGAAACCTTGATGAAGAATATTTATTATCACTTGCACAAAGAGGTATTTTTATTCAATTTGATGGACCTGGTAAAGTGAAATATTATCCCGATTCAATGCGTGTCGCAATGTTAAAAAGTTTAAAGGATCATGGCTATATAAAACAAATTCTTATTTCTGGCGATATGGGTAGAGCTTCATATTTGAAAGGATATGGAGGGGGACCTGGTTTTGAATTCATTAAAACGAAATTCATTCCTCGTCTTTTAAGAAATG
>NZ_JAVXGL010000071.1:0-10136 GCF_036657415.1 Anaerorhabdus sp.
ACCTTTAGTTGTGAGCATTTGCTTTTCTTGCATCTTTGAAACCAATTGATTTGGATAATAACAAAAGATTTGTACACCAGCTTTATTTTTAAATCCTTCTAAGGCAGCTTTTCCAGTATCTCCTGAAGTAGCAGTTAGAATACATATTTCATTGTGGATATCATTTTTATTTGCACATAAAGGCATGAACAGAGGGAGCAATTGTAATGCAACATCTTTAAATGCTGATGTTGGTCCATGATATAGTTCAAGTAAAGTTGAAGAACCAATGGGTGTTAACTCTACAACTTCATTTGTCTCAAATGTTTCAGTATAAGCACTAGAAATACAATTGACTAATTCTTGATCACTAAAATCATCTGCGAAAACATGTAAAACATCATACGCAATTTCGATATAACTTTTAGTTAGTAGTTTTTGTATTGGGAGATTCTTTTTGGATAGATCTTTAGGTACAAATAAGCCACCATCGTCACTTATACCTTTAAGAACTGATAATGAAAAAGAATAACTACATTTCGAATTACGTGTACTAGTATAAAAATATTGCATAAATTACTCCTTGTTTTGTTCATGAACACATGATACAATGTCCATCATAGAAAAACAAGTGTATTTTACACGAATACAGGTGAAAATATGAAAATTGCTATTTTGGGGCATGGAACAGTTGGTAAAGGGGTAGTAAAAATATTAGAGGAAAGATTTCCTCATTTTGAAATTGTGAAGATTGTTGTTCATTCTGAGAAGGATTGTCTAGATGAGAGATTTACAACCAACTTCTATGAAATATTTGATTATGATGTCGATGTATTAATGGAAATGATTATTGGTGATTCACCAACATATGAATATATCCGATATGCTTTATCTCAATGTGTTCATGTAATTACGTCAAATAAAACTACTGTTGCATGCCACTTGGAAGAATATATGAAACTTGCAAAAGAGAACCATTGTCAATTTCGATATGAGGCTAGTGTAGCGGGTGGTATTCCATGGATTCAAGGTTTAATCAAGGCAAAAAGAATTGACAAAATTGAAAGAATTGAAGGTATTTTGAATGGAACGACAAATTATATCTTAGATCATATGCTCAAAGAAGATAGAGATTATACTGAAGTTCTTAAAGATGCCCAAAGACTTGGTTATGCAGAAAGCAATCCTTCTGCAGATGTTGATGGGATTGATGCATTAAGAAAGATATGTATTTCATCTTCACTTGGTTATAACATCCGAGTCAATACAGATGAAGTTGATTGTTTTGGCATTTCTACTGTGAAGCTGAATGACTTAAAGAAATTTAAAAATGAGGGATTATTGATTAAGTTAATGGGATATTCTCATTTTGAAAATAATAAATTTTATGCTTGTGTTGAACCGGTGTTGGTCTCATCAATATCAAAATACGCAACAGTAGATGAAAACAATAATGCTGTTTCTCTTTATGGAAATACAATAGGTGAGTTGATGTTTATTGGGCAAGGCGCAGGACAAGCACCAACAGCCAATGCAATGATTCAAGATTTATTAGATATTAATGATCGACGCTATGATGGAGAATGTATTTTAGTGGATAGCGTAATTGATCGAGGTGACACATTGAATAACTACGTATTTTGTATGAATGAAGATCAATCAATGATATTTGAAGAAAAGATTGATTTTGTTGAAAAAGTAGATGAACGGTATTATATAACTTTAAAACCAAGTACTGTTGAAGAAAAAAATAAATGGATAAAAGAACTAAGGAATGCAAACTGTGAATTCTTTTATGCAAGAAGGAGAGTTTTATGATAGTTTCAAAATTTGGAGGATCATCAGTAGCTTCAAGTGAACAATTTAAAAAAGTAAAATCCATTATAATGAGTGATGAAAGAAGAAAAATCATTGTGACAAGTGCATCTGGAAAAGAATCACCTAATGATAATAAGATTACAGATTTGTTGTACCTTGTACATGCTCATCTTCAATATTCAGTATCATTCAAAGAATTATTCTCTACAATTGCAAATCGTTTTATTAAAATTCAAAATGATTTAAATTTAAAAACAAATATTCAAATAGACTTAGAAGAAATTGAAATGGGACTTACTAAACGTTGTCCAATTGACGATTTAGTATCACGTGGAGAATATTTAACAGGTATCTTATTGGCGGATTACTTAGGATACAAGTTCGTCGATGCTAAAGATATTCTTTGGTTTAATTATGATGGATCTATTGATTTTGATAAAACTGAAATGATGGTTAAGAATGCCATTAATAAGTATGAAAAAATTGTGGTTCCAGGTTTTTATGGATCAATGCCAGATGGTAATATTCACGTAATGAAGAGGGGTGGATCGGATATTACAGGAAGCATATTGGCTCGTGTTTGTAATGCTGAAGTTTATGAAAACTGGACAGATGTTTCAGGTATTCTTATGGCAGATCCAAGGATAATTGAAAATCCTAAACAAATAGAGAAAATTACATATAGTGAATTAAGAGAGTTATCTTATATGGGTGCTAATGTTCTACATGAAGATGCAATTTATCCAGTTAAAGATTCTAATATTCCAATTTTAATTCTTAATACCAATGATCCATCTTTCAAAGGAACGATGATTTGTGACAAGATTATAAATGATGAGTCAAAGAATATGATTACTGGAATAGCAGGAAAGAAAGACTTTACGGTTATTACAATGTATCGACACAATGCTTCAAATGAAATAGGATTACTTAGAAAAGCATTAGAAGTCTTTGAAAAATATAAAATTAGTGTTGAACATGTGCCAAGTGGAATTGATAACTTTTCAATTGTTGTTTCAACAAAATCAGTTGAGCGTTTTCTATATGAAATTGTGAGCCAATTGAAGCAAGTAACAGGTAGTGAAAATGTTCAAGTTACAAATAACCTATCATTATTAGCAATTGTAGGTAGAAACATGGCAAAGCATGTAGGTGTTTCAGGACAATTGTTTAAAACGTTAGGTGATTATGAAATAAATATTCGCATGATTGCTCAAGGTAGTGATGAGATAAATATTATTGTAGGTGTTGAAAATGAAGACTTTGAAAAAGCAATTCATGTCTTATATAATTCTTTTGCGTAGAGGTGAATAAAATGAAAATAGGAATCGTAGGAGCAACTGGTGCTGTTGGTCAACAAATGTTGATGTGCTTGGTTGAGAGAAATTTAAAAATTGAAGAATTACGCTTGTTTGCAAGTGAAAGAAGTGCAGGTAAAGAAGTAGACTTCAAGGGGAATAAGATTATTGTTGAAAACTTAGAGACCAAAAGATTTGCGGGATTAGATTATGTTCTAGGAGCACTAGAAGCTGATATTTCAAAAGAAATAGCTCAGGAGATTGTTGATGCAGGATGTATTTATGTTGATAACAGTAGTGCGTTTCGATCTGATATGAATGTCCCACTTGTTGTGCCTGAAGTAAATCGTGAAGATATCTTCAAACATAAGGGAATAATCGCAAATCCAAATTGCTCTACAATTATAACTTTGATGGTAGCTTCGGTTTTAAACCGTCTATCGAAAATTGATAAAATGATGGTATCAACATATCAAGCTGTGTCTGGAGCAGGAGTTATGGGGATGCAAGAATTAAATCAACAAATCCAATCAATTGGCCATGGCCAAGCATGTAAAGTAAATACCTTTCAAAAACAAATAGCGTTCAACTGTATTCCACAAATCGGAGACATAAATGATTTGGGATATACTAGTGAAGAAATGAAGATGCAAAATGAAGGAAGAAAAATTTTGCATAATGATGACTTATTAGTTAACTGTACATGTGTGAGAGTGCCTGTAATGCGATCACATTCAATATCTTGTACATGTTTTACACAAGATATTGTTGAACTTGAGAAGTTTAAACAAGCATTAGCAAAGGCTAAAGGAATTCAAATTATGGAATTACCTACTCCACTTGATGCAAGTAATCAGGATGAAATTCTTGTAGGTAGAATCCGTAATGATATTTTATTTGAAAATGGTATTACATTTTGGTGTGTTGGTGATCAAATAAGAAAAGGAGCTGCAACGAATGCGGTTCAAATTATTGAAGAATTAGAAAAAGGGTTACGCAATTAATGCGTGACCCTTTAATTTTTTGTAAGCTCTTGAACCATTTCCAATACAACCTCATTATCAATAACTGCATCTGTTGTAAGTGAATAATATACATCATCATTCGACCAAGTTACGATAGTGACATCTGTATCTGTTGTATCGATGTTTACTTCGATAACGTCTTCAATAAAGAATTGTTCAGTATTGATTACATTGTCATAGATTCCATGCATCTTAGCTACTGGATTTTTTGTAGCACGATACGTATATCTATGGTTATTCAAATCAAAATCAATTTGTGCAGTTTTATTATCAATTGTGTAGTATTCAATATTGGTAGAATTAACTGGGGCTTCTATCGAAATTCCAAAACTTTTGAATGCCTCACTTGATTCAACAGTTTTAAAAGGATTTGCGACTGAAAGATTTTCAACTTCATTGTTTGATTTCTCATTATTGCATCCTACACAGCCGATGCTCACTAGCATGAGGAAAAAAAGTAGAGTAATATTTTTCATAAAAATCTCCTTAATACCAATATATCCTTTTTTTGAATTAAATCAAGATACTTGCGTATTTAAAGGGGTTTTCATTGATTTACAGTCAAAAAATGAAAGAGTTTTCATAAAAATAGAAAAAATTTACATAAATATGTTGAAAATGTGAAATATATTTCATATAATAGTGACAATCTCATTGGGAGATGGAAAGATCGAGGGAAAAGTTTATGAAATTCAAACAACTAGTTAAAAGCGGTCTTGTTCTTGGTCTTGCAGCAACGCTTGTGGCATGCTCGTCAGATAATGGAACAGACACACCTACCACTAATGGTGGTTCTACAGGAGGCAATACCGATACTATCGTTATAGGATCTATGGGTCCTTATGAAGGAGAGTATTCAGTTTATGGTACTGCTGTTAAAAATGGTATTGATTTAGCAATTCAAGAATTCAATGAAGGTGGTGGTAAACTGCTGGATAAGACCGTAAAACTAGTTTCATATGATACAAAAGGTGATGCTACTGAAGCAACAAATTCATATAATAAACTTGTTGACAGTGATGGAGCAGTAGCGATTGTTGGCGCTGTTCTAAGTGGAGAATCAACAGCAGTTGGTTCAGCATCTCAAGGAATTGGAACTCCTATTCTATCACCATCTGCAACTGCATTAGCATTTACAGAAACAGGACCTAACGTATTTAGAGGATGTTTCACTGATCCAATTCAAGCGAGAATGATGGGTGAATTCGCTGTTGATACATTAGGTGCAAAAACAGCTGCTATTATTTATAATACAGGCGCTGATTATTCTGAAGGCCTAACTGAAAATTTCAAAGCAGCATTCGAAGAAAAAGGTGGAAAAGTAGTTGAAGTACAAGGTTATTCTAATGGTGACAAAGACTTTAATACTCAATTAACAACAATTAAAAATGCGAATGTTGATGTATTATATATTCCTAACTATTATCAAGATAATGCATTAATTGCAAAACAAGCTAGAGCATTAGGTATTGAAGCAACATTCATCGGTGGTGATGGATGGGATGGTGTATTAAGTGTAGTTGAAGATGCTAGTGCAGTTGAAGGAGCTATCTTCTGTAACCACTATTCACCAGATGATGAAGCAATTATTGCATGGGCAGAAGCTTATAAAGCAAAATACGGTGTTGACGCAACATCATTCTCATACTTAGGATATGATTGTGCAAAATTAATGATTCAAGCAATTCAAGAAGCTGGAACAACAGATCCACAAGCAATTGTAGATGCATTAAAAAATATTAGTTTTGATGGAGTTTTAGGACACCTTGAATTTGATGAAAATGGGGATCCAATTAAAGACTTAGCTTATATCACAATTAAAGACGGTAAATATACAACTTATACAAAGTAAGAAATTACTCAAAGCATAAGATTGGGGAGCCGCATGCTCCCCTTTCTTTTCCATTTTAAAGAGGGGGTACTAAAATGAATATTTCTCAATTCTTTCTTCAAGTACTAAATGGATTGAATATTGGAAGTATTTATGCGCTAGTAGCGTTAGGATACACAATGGTTTATGGGATAGCAAAATTAATTAACTTCGCACATGGTGAAATTATCATGGTTGGATCATACACAGTTTTTGTTTGTATGACACTTCTTGGTCTTCCTGTGTTTGTGGCAGTTATTATATCCATCATTGTATGCGCTTTACTAGGTGTAATTATTGAAAAGGTAGCGTATAAGCCATTACGAAATTCATCGAGAATTTCGCTTTTAATTACGGCGATTGGAGTAAGTTTTTTATTACAAAGTTTGTTCCAATTAATTTTTACGTCAAATCCTAAACCGTTTCCAACTATCATTAATTTTCCGCCATTAACAATAGGTGATTTTTCGATTACAGCAAATTATTATTTAACCTTTGTGATATCGGTAATTTTAATGATTGTTTTAGATCGATTTGTAAAATTAACAAAAACAGGAAAAGCCATGCGTGCGGTTAGTGAAGACCAAGGTGCGGCACAATTAATGGGTATTAATATTAATAAAACAATATCCATCACTTTTGCGATTGGTTCGGCACTTGCTGCAATAGCGGGTATTTTATATAGTTCATCTTATCCACTTATTAATCCCTTCATGGGATCTACACTAGGAATAAAAGCATTTATTGCAGCGGTACTGGGTGGTATCGGCATTATTCCAGGTGCAGTTTTAGGTGGTTTTATTTTAGGTCTAGTTGAAAGTTTAACGAAAGCTTATATTTCATCACAACTTACAGATGCGATTGTATTCTTAATTCTAATTCTTGTGCTAGTATTCAAACCAGCAGGAATTTTAGGGAAAAATCGCAAAGAGAAAGTGTAGGTGAAATAAAATGAAAAAAATAAAAAATAATAAAAAAATATTACTTCTACTTACAGTGTTAGGTATTGTAGGTGTTTATTTCATTATCACTTTTTTAACTAAAGAAGGAATTATTAATCGCTATTATTCAGGTATTTTACTTTCAACATGTATTAATATTATTTTAGTAGTCAGTTTAAATGTAACCACTGGATTTCTTGGGCAATTAACACTAGGTCATGCAGGGTTCATGGCGGTTGGTGCATATACATCAGCATATCTAACAAAAGTTGTCTTTGTATCACTTCCACCATTGTTGAGTTTTTCAATAGCGCTTGTGTGTGGTGGTGTAATGGCTCTTGTATTTGGAATAATTATTGGATTTCCAACACTTCGATTAAGAGGTGATTATCTTGCGATTATTACTTTAGCATTTGGTGAAGTTATTCGTACAATTCTATTAAATCTTAATTTTGTTGGTGGTGCTAAGGGGTTCGCAGGAATTCCGCGTTATTCGACATTTGCATGGGCATATTTCCTTGCCGCAGCAACCGTAATTATTGTGGTTATGTTAGTAAACTCTCGTCATGGCCGCGCTATTATTTCGGTGCGTGAAGATGAAATTGCGGCTGAAGCAAGTGGAATTAACACATCTTACTATAAGATTTTGGCATTTATCTTTGCAGCGTTTTTTGCAGGTGTTGCAGGTGGATTATATGCTCACTATATGGGAATTATTGAACCAAAAACATTTACATTTAACAAATCAATTGAAATACTTGTAATGGTTGTATTAGGTGGTATGGGCAATATTAAAGGTGCAATTATTTCAGCTATTGTATTAACAGTTCTTCCAGAATTACTACGTAGTGTTGCGAACTATCGTACGTTGATTTATGCGCTAGTATTAATTTTAATGATGTTAGCAAAAAACAATGCTACAGTTATGATGTATATTAATAAAGTCAAAAATAAATTATCTCGAAAGGAGGTTAAACAATGAGTGTATTAGAAGTTAAAGATTTAGGGATTAACTTTGGTGGATTACGCGCAGTTGATCAATTTAACCTTACAATCGATGAAAATCAACTTTATGGTCTTATTGGACCTAATGGTGCTGGTAAAACAACAATTTTTAATTTACTTACAGGTGTTTATGCTCCAACAGATGGAGTCATAGAATTAAATGGTGTTAAATTAAATCGTAAAATGCCAAGTACAATTGCAAAATTAGGTGTTGCACGAACATTTCAAAATATTCGTTTATTTAAAGATTTAACTGTTTTGGAAAATGTAAAAATTGGAATGCATAATCAAGTTCGCTATTCTTTATTCCAAGGTATATTCCGTACACCTGCTTACTGGCAAGATGAGAATTTCATGGAAAAAGAGGCTATGAAACTTTTAGAAGTATTTAAACTTCATACTTTTGCACATACAAAAGCATCTAGTCTTCCTTATGGAAAACAAAGAGAATTGGAAATTGCAAGAGCACTAGCGACAAATCCTAAGTTATTATTATTAGATGAACCAGCAGCTGGTATGAATCCTCAAGAGACACAAGAATTGATGGATACAATCCGTAAGGTGCGCAGTCAATTTAAAATCTCTATCTTACTAATCGAACATGATATGAAACTCGTTATGGGAATCTGCGAGAAAATTACTGTGCTTAACTATGGAACGGTATTAGCTTGTGGAACACCAGAAGAAATTCAAAAGAATAAACAAGTTATAAAGGCTTATTTAGGAGACTAGTTATGTTGAAAATAGAAAATTTAAATGTTCGATATGGTGTAATTGAAGCAATAAAAGGTGTTTCATTTGAAATTAATCAAGGTGAAATTGTTGCGCTAATTGGTGCAAATGGAGCTGGTAAAACAACAATACTACATACTATTTCAGGTTTGCTGAAACCTAGTGAAGGTGCAATCTATCTTGAAGATAAAGATATAACAAAGATTCCTGCTGATAAAATTGTATCAATGGGTTTAGCCCAAGTTCCTGAAAGACGACGTGTTTTTGCGGAGCAAACAGTTGAAGAAAATTTGCAATTAGGTGCATTCACTCGTAAGGATAAAGCAGGCGTTCAACAAGATTTAGAAATGATTTATACACGTTTTCCACGATTAAAAGAAAGACGTAAACAACTAGCAGGTACTCTTTCTGGTGGGGAACAACAAATGTTAGCGATGGGGCGAGCTTTGATGGCTAAGCCAAAGATACTATTATTGGATGAACCAAGCATGGGTCTTGCGCCTTTGTTGGTGCGTGAAATCTTTTCAATTATTCAAGACATAAAAAATCAAGGAACTACTGTTCTTTTGGTCGAACAAAATGCTAAAATGGCATTAGGAATTGCGGATAGAGCCTACGTACTTGAAACAGGTGAAATAGTACTTACAGGTACTGGGCAAGAATTAGCGAATAGTGAAGAGATAAAGAAAGCATACTTAGGAGGATAAGCGTATGTATGTAAAAGATCGAATGACCTGTGATCCTTATTGCATTACAAAGGAAACATCAATTAGTAAAGCATTAGATATTATGTCACAAAATGACTTTCATCGTTTACCGGTAGTTGAAGATGGCAAACTTGTAGGACTTATTACTGAAGGAACAATTACAGCTAATACACCAAGTCAAGCAACAAGTTTATCAATTTATGAGCTTAACTACTTGCTTTCTAAAACAAATGTTTCAGAAATAATGATAAAAGATGTACAAACAGTTAAGCCAAATGCATTATTAGAAGAAGCAGCAGTAAAGATGCGTAAAAATGATGTTGGATGTTTACCTGTAGTAGAAAATAATGAAGTTATTGGAATTATTACTCAAAATGATATCTTTGATGCATTTGTAGATTTATTGGGATATTATACTCAAGGAGCTCGCTATGTACTTGAAATCAAGGATGATCATCCAGGTATTTTATCAGATATAACAAAAATTTTCTTTAATCAAAATGCAAATATTACTAACTTAGCTGTGTATTCAAAACCTGAACATATTGATGTAGTTATACGTGCAAACAATGTTGATCATCATGTGATGGGTAAAATCTTGAATGATGCCGGTTATAAGGTAGTTTCAACAATAACATCAGCAAAAGAATAGAAATGTAAGAGGGAATAGTAATTTCCTCTTTTACTTGTTATAATTATTGACGGAGGGTGTTGTGATGAATTGGACTTTATTTTTAGTTTTATGTGGGGTAGGTTTAGTT
>NZ_JAVXGL010000072.1:0-9964 GCF_036657415.1 Anaerorhabdus sp.
TGTAAGAAAAGATAGTCTTGAGTTGGTAAAAGGAAGTCAAAAATTCTACGACTTTTTTGGTGAAGATGAAATAAATGTAGACAATGATTTAATTGAGCATAATTTAAAATTCAATAAAAAAATAATAGAAAATAATTATGCAAGATTAAGACTAGGTGAAACCTGTAATGATGAACTTTCACTTGTTGATAAAAATAATAATTGGTATAACTTTCAAATCTATGGTAGTTGTATTGATTGGCATTTAGAGGATCCTGTGTATGTTTTTGTATTCATCGATATTACAGAGAAGGTAGCACAAAGAATCAATTTATTAAATCTTGCGTATGTTGACTCTATTACAAGAGGTCGCAGTAAAACATCATTCAAGGAAGAAACAATGAAGATACTTAGTAATTGTAAAGTAAATGAATATTGTTTAGTATCAATTGACATTGTTAAGTTTAATGCGATAAATGATGCATTTGGTATTGAAGAAGGTAATAAAATTTTAAAATATGTTTATGAGACAATTGCATTAAATCTATCTGAGAATGAATGTGTTGCACGAATTGAGTCTGATGTATTTGATATATTAATGCGAAATGATGGTAAAGAGCATATTGAGAAAAGACTACAAGAAATTGTTACACAGATTAATCGATTTAATGAAATGGCATCGATTAAATATTATATAAGCTTTGCTTGCGGTATTTATTGTATTGAAGACCCAGAAATGCAATTAATCAAGATTCAAGATCGAGCAAATTTAGCACGAAAAAAATTGAAAAATGATATTGATGCCGAGTTTTGTCAATGTCGATTCTATAATGCACAAGATACATTGGAGTTAATACGTGAAAAAGATATTGAAAATAAAATGCGATTAGCTCTAGAAAATCATGAATTCAAATTATACTTACAACCCAAATTTAATCTATTTACTAATAAGGTAGATGCTAGTGAAGCATTAATCCGTTGGATTGGTAGTGAAGAAATATATCCAGAAGAGTTTATTCCTCTCTTTGAAAGAAATGGGTTTATTGTCGAGTTAGACTACTATGTGTTTGAAGAGGTTTGTAAGACGATTCGTAAATGGCTAGATAACGGTGTTAGTTTTGACACAATTTCATTTAACATGTCACGTTACAATTTAGCAAACAATGATAAATTATCTCGATATGAAGTATTGAGAAATAAATATAATATACCATCAAGTTATCTTGAATTTGAAATTACGGAATCATTGATTATTGAAAGTGAAACGGTAATTACTCGATTTATCGATAATGCGAAAACTTTGGGATATCGATGCTCAATCGATGATTTTGGAAGTGGTTATTCTTCACTTAATGTATTAAAAACTATTCATGCAGATGCACTTAAAATTGATAAAGAGTTTTTCTCAGAAAAAGGCGGGAAAAGAGAAGAGACTATTATCGAATTTATAATTAAACTAGCCCATGAATTGGGTATGAAGACAGTTGCTGAAGGTGTTGAAACAAAAGACCAAGTTGATTATCTAAAAACACTTGGATGTGATATGATACAAGGATTCTATTATTCAAAACCTATAACAGTTAGTGAGTTTGAAAGATTGTATCTATAGGCTAAAAGGAGAAATGTATGCGTAAAAAGGTAAAGTTTAATTTAAGCAGAGTAGACGTTCAAGTGTCTTTATTTGCGGCTATTGCTGTAGGGCTTTCCTGTTTTGTTTTATTTTGGATTACATATGATTTTACGTATAAAGATATGATTTATACATTGGAACAGCGAGTCGAGTCAATTGTAACTTATGTAGAGGAAGAGAGATTTGATTTAACAGCGTTCGATGATATAAACGATAAAAGTGATATAACAGCAGAGAAATATATTGCAATGAAGGAAATGTTTGGTGAGATTCGAAAAATAACAAATGCTAAATATTTATATACTGCAAAAGAAAATGAAGATGGAGCATTAATTTATTTGATTGATGGATTACCTATGGATGATCCAGATTTTAGATATCCAGGTGATTTGATTGAACCTGACTTTCAAGCTGATTTAAGAAAGGCTTTAAATGGACAACGTGTAATGCCAAATGAAATCTTAGATACGGATTGGGGCGATGTCTTTGTTGCATATGTACCAGTACATAATGCAGATGATGAAATCATTGGAGCGATTGGAGTTGAATTTTCAGCTGAGAATCAATATAAAACATTTCAATTGATACGCCAAGTTACCCCTTTGATTATCGGCTTGTCATGTATAGTTTGTGCAATCTTCTCAGTTATTTATTTTAGAAGAATATCAAATCCACGATACAAGGATTTAGCGAATACGGACTATTTAACTTCTCTTAAGAGTAGAAATGCTTATGAAGTAGATATAAATAATCGTGCAAGCCAACATAAACTTATGAATTTAGGTGTTATATCGACAGATTTAAATGGACTCAAAAAAATAAATGATTCAAAGGGTCATGAACAAGGAGATGAATATCTAAAGTGCTATGCGGAAACACTACGTCGTGTATGTACTAAAAATGAAATTTCTTACCGCATTGGTGGAGATGAATTCATTGTTCTAGTAGAAAATGCAACAAATGAAAAAATGGAAGAATTAATAATGAAGATAGAAATGAACTTTAAAGAGACCGCAGAAAACTTTGAAGATGCAGCTTACTCAATTGGATATGCAATCTGTAGAGATAATAAAATTGATAGTTGGCAAATGGCTGTGAAAGAAGCTGATCAAAATATGTATAACGCAAAGAAAGAATATTATTCAAATAAAAATAACATCTAGTTTAAAATTGCATAGATGTATATTTTGGAGGGAGAGAAATTATGAGAAGTCTTCAACTGATTTATGAGGATAAAAACCAATTTGATACTTTTCTGCTTGAGAATTCATTTGATTATGAATCTGACTGCTTAGTTAGAATCTATGTTTCAAATCATTCAAAAGAAGAAGCTGTAGAGGTTTCTAAAGCAATAAAAAATCTTCTGCCAAACAGTAGAATTATTGGATGTAGTGCAAATGGAGTCATTTTTCATGGAAAACAATATGAATCAGATATTTTAGTTGTCATAGAAAAACATGAAAAGACGAATATTATTAAAGGTAAAGTTGTATTTGAGAATAAAACAACATTAGAAATTGCGAATGAAATTAAACAAAATATTGAAGAAGAAAATATAGCTTTAATGCATATTTTAATTGGCAATCAGTGGACTCAAGCAGGTATATTTTTAGATGATATGAATACGGTTAATCCAGGTATAAAGCTCGCGGGTGGTATTGCGGGTAATAATATGAATCAAGATGTTATATCATTCGTATTTGATGAATATGAAGCATTTGAGGCAGGATTAATTTATGCTGGTTATAGTAATGATGATTTAAAAATATTCACGATGGCAAATATTTCGCATGAACCAATCAGCTCTGTATATACGATTAATGAGGCAAAGGATACATATCTTGAAACAATTGAAGGTGTGCCAGCTACAGATTGGTGTTTTGAACAATTTGGATTACGACGTCTAAAAGAATATAAAAAGTGGCAACAAATTGCTGAAGATGATGAGTTAGTTAAATTTCCTTTGATTATTGAAAATAGTCATGGTTTAAGTCGCTTTATTCATTATGATTCTACATTGAATAAAATGTCACTCTACAGTTCAACATTGCCTTCTAATACAAAATTTAGAATTGGATACGTTAGCCCAACTCGATGTGTTAAAGAATGTCATGATATTTGTAAAGAAGTTTCGAAGCATTCAATTGAGTCATTATTTTGTTATACATGTGTCTTTAGAAAATTATATTTAGAGAATTGTGCAGATTGGGAATTGAAGCCTTTTGCAAACTGTAATATCTCCGGTGCATTTATGCTTGGTGAAATTGGATGGAATCACGATCGCAATAGTTTATATAATGGTTCATGTTGTTATGTTGGTTTAGCTGAAAATGAAAGTTACTTTTTACCAGATTTTTCGGTATTCGATAATTTATTTCATGTGAATACGGACGATGATAAGTTATTGAACTTTGTATTGAAGAAACAAAGTTTAGCAATGACTGAAATGAATCAACAATTGTTAGATAAACTTTTAGTTCAACAAGAAAAATCAAAGAGTCAGTTATATCTAGATACTCTTACTGGATTAGCAAATACACTTAAATATGATATCGATAAAAGTAAATATGGTTTTGATAAGATGTGTATGATTCAAATTGAAAATTCGAATTTACTAGTTTCACGATTTGGGCAAGAGGGTTATCATCAAATCTTAAAGGAAGGAATCAAATGTATTCTAGATGATAATGAATTGAAAAATAATTCTCGTAAATTTTATTGTTATGCTCTTAACGATACAACAATATTAGTTACCGCTGCAGCAGAAGTTAGTGATGAAGAGTTTATGACATTCATTGAATATTTATTTGAACGCTACCATACAATGGAATTTAATGAATTTCCAGAAATTCTTATAAATCGTTTTATCTTAGTCCAAGATGATAAAGAATTATTAGAAAAAGGAATCATTGCATTAAAGGAATGTCAGTACTTACAATCTCACTTTATTAATTATTCAGAGGTTGATATGAGTAGTAGTGAGTCTTTGCAAAAAGAACAAGACATGCTTAATATTTTGAATTATGCTCTTAATCATGACGGCATAATTCCATATTTTCAAGGCATCTATGATAATGAAAATAAGCAAGTTGCTAAATATGAAGCTCTGATGCGTGTTAGGGATGCAGCAGGCAATATTTATGTACCAAGTGATTTTATGGAAATTGCCAAGAAGTATCATCTATATACACGTTTAAGTATGATAATGATTGGAAAAGTACTCGAGTTATTCGAGGGAACAGGACTTGATGTTGCATTGAATTTATCAGCATATGATATCAACTATAAAACAGTAAATAATTTTATTATAGAGAAATTATCAAAAATGAAAGACTGCAGTAACTTTGTTTTTGAAATTCTGGAAGATGAAAGTTTTAAAGATATTTCAATGTTGCAGTCATTCTTAGAAAAAGTCAGAAAATTTAAAGTAAGAATAGCAATTGATGATTTTGGAATTGGTTATTCAAATTTCATATCAATTGCACAAATAGCACCAGATTTTATTAAAATTGATGGTGGTATTGTAAGAAACATTAAAAAAGATGTTATCTATCGTAAAGTACTCGAGAATATTGTTTTCTTAGGAAAACAATTGGATGCAAAAATTGTTGCAGAGTATGTAGAAGATGAAACAATCCAAGAAGAAGTAGAAAAATATGATATTCATTATTCGCAAGGATATTATTTTGCTCGACCAGTACCTTTTGAAATGATTAATTTTGAATCATTTAGTTGCTCTGTCAAATCTTGATAGAGCTTTTTAGATGCATAAAATAACTATTTGTGATAAATATCTTTATAATAAAGACATAAGGAGACATAACTATGATTTATGACTATTCAGTAAAGAACCAAGAGGGTGAAGAGATTTCACTTGAAAGATATAAAGGAAATGTGCTTTTAATTGTTAACACTGCTACAGGGTGTGGATTTACACCACAATATCAAGAATTGCAGGAATTGTATGAAAAATATCATTTACAAGGATTTGAAATTTTAGATTTTCCTTGTAATCAGTTCCATAATCAAGCTCCAGGAACAGATAGTGATATACATGAATTTTGTACGAGAAAATACCATGTTACTTTTCCGCAATTTAGTAAAATTGAAGTAAATGGTGAACATGAATCACCATTATATACTTACTTAAAAAATAGTAAAAAAGGTTTGCTAAGCAATAATATTAAATGGAATTTCACGAAGTTTTTAGTAGATCGTGATGGACAAGTAATTAAACGATTTGCACCAAATATTAATCCAAGTCAAATTGAAGAAGACATAGTAAAACTATTATAGAGGGAGATGTTATGCTAGATACAAAGAATATTGATGTACTAAATACGATTATTCCAGCATGGGACAGGCTTTCAACACAAGAAAGAGACTTGATTGTCAATCATGCAACAGAGGTGCGCTATCCAGCTCATCAGACAATTCATGGTGAAAGAGATGATTGTTTAGGCGTATTTGTTGTGACTAAGGGAAAATTACGCGTTTATATGCTTTCTGAAGAAGGAAGAGAAGTAACCCTTTATTATTTAGAAAACAACGATGTATGCATTTTATCAGCATCATGTATTTTATCATCAATAAGCTTTGATGTATTCGTAGATTCAGAAACGGAAACAACCGGAATTTTAATTGATACTGAAGCATTTTCACAAGTGATTGAGAAGAATGTTTATCTAGAAAACTATGTTTATAAATTGACTACGGAACGATTTAGTGATGTTATGTGGGCCATGCAACAAGTATTGTTTACGAGTATGGATAAAAGATTAGCCATCTATCTATATGATGAAATGAATCATGCAAAAACTAGTTGTATAGAAGTTACCCATGAGGCTCTAGCTAAATATATAGGTAGTGCTAGAGAGGTAGTAAGTAGAATGCTGAAGTACTTTGAAAAAGAAGGAATTGTAGAATTATACCGTGGTGGAATACTAATTAAAGATAAGGAAAAACTAAAAAGCTTAGTAAGATAGAGGAAAATCCTCTATTTTATTTTCTTAATAATAGGTATAAAACAGTACTTGACAATGCAAAGTACTAATGATAATCTTATAGCAAGGAAGTGATATGATGAACACACAATTCAAAAAGGGTGTCTTGGAACTTGTAGTTATGATGGTTGTAGCTAAGCAAGATATCTATGGATATGAATTAGTAAAAGAAGTTTCTAATATTGTCCATGTAAATGAAGGGACAATATATCCACTCTTAAAGAGAATGACAAATGATTCATTATTTGATACATATTTACGCGAATCAACAGAAGGACCACCTCGAAAATACTATCGAATCACAGCTAGAGGGATTGAAACTATGGAACAAACGAAGAAGGAATGGATGGAATTCTCTACAAGCATAAATCGCTTTATAGAGAACAGTAAGGAGAATAAACATGAATAAACAACAATTTTTAGAAAAATTAAAAAATCGTTTAGTTATCTTAAGTGATTCTGAAGTAAAAGATATTTTAGATGAATATTCAGATACAATTGATCAAAAAATTCAAGAAGGAATGACAGAAGAAGATGCTGTAAAAGATTTTGGGGATATCGATGAACTTGCGAATGAAATATTAGAAGCTTATAAAATTAACACAAGTAAGAAATCTGCAAGACCGGATGATACAGCTCAAAAAGTTGGGAATGCTTTAAATGAAATTGTAGACTATTTAGTGAAATTCTTCTCAACGTTTTTTAGGGATTTATCAGTAGAAGGAGTAACGCGTACACTTGTATTGATTGGTGTTGCGATTGTATTAATTTTTGTCTTACAAATTCCATTCTACTTAATACGTTCATTAGTTAGAAGTTTATTAGAAGTAATCTTGCCTTATGGTATAGGACATGCATTCTCGATTGTAACTTCGGTTCTACTATCAATTGTATTCTTTGTACTTACAGTATTAATTATAATTAGTTTTGTAAGAGTAGGTGTCAATGGGGAAGAGATTAATGCTGAAAACTTGTTTAAAAGACCATTAACAGAAGGATTTAAGTTTGATGAAAAAACAAGCAATAAAGAACATAATACAAAAAAAGAAGAACCACTTCATGCGAATGAAAAAAGAGATGAAGCTACATATGTAAAAACTGAAAAGACAGAAAATAAAAATGAAAAAGAAGCAGCAAGTGATTCTACAAAAACAGAAAACAAAAATAAAGATTACTCTTATAGCTATTCATATGACTATAAAAATGGTCAAACTAAAAAGGAAAAATCTGAAACAAATGGATTTGGAAATGGAATTATCACGGCTTTCGTTTGGATATTACGCTTTATTGCAGTTTGTTTCTTGATTCCATTTTGGGGAATTATTGTTGGAATAGCAATCGCACTCGGTTTCCTTGTTTATTTATGGATAATTGGTGTGCCACTATTGGGTTTAATCTTCATTTCAATTGGTGCACTTGGACTTATTGGAGCTATCGTTGGAGGATTTACTAATCTTATCTTCAATCGCCGTCATCACTTTTGGTCAATCGGTGCTTCATTAATTATATCTGCATTATTCTTAGGTGTTGGTGTTCCATTAACGTTCAACGACATTGCAAACTTAGAACCAGTTTATATTACTTCACAAGAAGCTACACGTTATTTTGGAAAAAATGAACAACTAGAAGAAACGATACCTTATTATGAAAATGCAATTTATGATTTTAATGACTATGATGTAAAATTTGTATTAGATGATTCATTACATGATAAATTAGTTGTTGAAAGTAACGGTTCAGAATTTCTAGATATCGATTACTATCAAAGAGGAAATGACACATATCAAATCTATATCTACCAAGATTTTGATTCATTCCGTGGATTTAGAAATTATTTTATAAATATTGTAGAAGCAATGAAAGACAAAAAAATTCTTGTATTCGACAGTGGTGAATTACAAATAACTGTACGTGTTCCAGCTACAGAAAAAGATACATTCCAATATTATGATCGATTTGGAAATTTAAATACATTAAATGAAAAGGCGCTAGATGAAAACTAGCGCTTTACTTTTTTATATGTAATTTTTATTTTTGATGTGGAAAATATTGGTAGTTATAACTGTAATAAGAAACAAAAAAGCAAGTTTTCACTTGCTTTATGCATTTTTAACTAAATCTAATACTTGTGCTTTTGGTTTGAAGCCAACAGAAGTTTGTACAGGCTTACCATCTTTGAATACAATTAATGTAGGGATAGTCATAACACCATATTTCTCTGCAATTGCTTCTTCTGCATCAACATCTAGTTTAAATACTTTGAAGTCTTTTGCTTCTTCTGCAATTTCTTCAATGACTGGTGATAACATCTTACAAGGTCCACACCATGTTGCGAAGAAATCTACAAGAACTGGTTCCTTTGCTTCTAAAACTTCTTTTTCAAATGATTCTTTATTTAAATGTAATACTGACATATTAGTATTCCTCCTTTATTTACATCTTTATTCTATGCTTTTCTAAAGGGTTATTCAGTGACTATGTCACAATAAAATTACACAAAACTTTCACATATTCACCATGATGTCTTCACAACTGCAAACTATAATAGAGACATCAAATAGGAAATAATACCGTTTGATATAGATTTCTTTCCCCCGTTAAAGGATGTAAATCCTGAATGAAGAAGTGGACAACTACTTCTTTTTTTTATTTGCTAGGGGTGACTAATGAAGGAATATAAGTAAAGTCTAGTCGTTAGAACCTTTGGTGGTTACTTTGCCAGTGATAACATCTTTATAAAATTGTTGTTTAGTTTCTATAAATTGAAGACTTTCTTCAATTTCTTTTAATTTCGCAACTAATAATATTTTTTTATGATCAAGAATAGCTTGTCGTTTTGGAATTGAGGTATCACCTTCCATACATAGTTGTACGTATTGTTTCATTTCGCTGATACCCATACCACATTGTTTCAAACATGATAAACTCTTAATCCAAGAAATATCTTTGTCATCAAAAATACGGTAGTTGTTTTTATCACGTTTAACATTGGGAATTAATCCTTCATTACAGTAATATTTTAATGTTTCATAGGTCATATTGGTTAGTTTACAAGTCTCATTCATTGAAAACATATAAAATTCCTCCATTAAGGTATTGACCGGTAGTAACTACCGAGGTTTATAATTCAAATTGTATTCTAGGCTACAGGAAAGGTCAAGGTGATTGATATGGAATATGTCGTATTACAAAATGGTGTAAAGATGCCAAAATTAGGATTTGGAGTTTTCCAAATTTCAAAAGAAGAGTGTGAAAAATGTGTATTAGATGCATTGAAAGTAGGTTATAGACATATTGATACTGCCCAGTCGTATATGAATGAAGAGGAAGTAGGAAATGCTATAAAAAACTG
>NZ_JAVXGL010000073.1:0-9614 GCF_036657415.1 Anaerorhabdus sp.
ATTTTGTTCGCATTGTCCTGCGATTATATCCATTTGTGCTATTGCAATTTTCATACTTTTTACCTCCTATTTATTATACATGAAAACAATTCATTTATTAATTAATTAAATTCCTCTACATATTTTAATATGCCAAAATATTAATCATTTTGAGGAGTATAACGTGTACAAAAATCTTTAAACTTTTTGTATTTTTGTAATATTTTATTATTAAATATTTCATCATTAGAATTTAGAAATTTTAATTTTTTAGTAATTAAAGAATATCTCATTTCCATATGTATAAATTTGATAAAATCATCAATCTCTTTAACAATATTAAACGAATAATAAGTACCTCTAAAAAATATATAAACAGAATCTTTATCAAATTTTTTCTCTTTAGAAACTATAAATCTAGAGAAATTATTTCTAATTTTTTTGATGTCGATTGAAACTTGAGGATTATCGTATAATTTTTGATATTTAAAATTTATTTTTTCTTCAACATCAATTATTTTATCTATAATCCCATATCTTTCATTACTTATATATTCAAAATAATAATCTAGAATCTCTTCATAAATCATTTCGTCTGTTTCCACACGCCCTATTAAATATATCACTATTTTAGACAAAATATTTGAGTTACCTAAAAAAATATAGTTTCTATTGATTTTATAAGCTTTAAAATTTTTTATATTACTAGCAATGAATTGCGGATTATAATAAAATTTATCTTTTTTATCTTTATCATTTTGGTAATTGATAATTTTCCAATTCTCAGATTTCATTTTAAAAATATTTTCAGGAACTTTTTGAATTTCCAATCTTTTATTATCTTCATACAATTCAAATTTAGAATCATTCTGATATATTATTTCATCATTATATTCTCTAAATTTTGAACTGTTGTTAAAAAACCCATTGAAATTATTTGAATAATTACTCAACATTTCTTCATCGATTTTGATACAAGACAATTCATCATTAGACTCATCTAACAAATCAAAGTCATAATACACATGCTCATTACTCCAAATAATTGAAACTATTCCTGATTTCTTTGGAATCATATCAATGATAAAACTAAATCTTACTGGAGTCACCAAAGGAATATAAGCTAAAAGATTACTAGATTTTGCTACCATCATTTTATAGTTTAAATAATCAATACCAAAATTTTTATAAAAACTTATTTTAAAATCCTTAAAGAATTTATTTATTTCTGATTTTAAAAACATTCTGTAGTAAAGAACAATTCTATTTAAATTATTTTTATAATTATGTCTACGAAAAATACATAATTCTATGTATCTCATTCGTTCATCAACACCTTGAATTTTTTCAACACATTTAAGTAAATCTAAATAACTGTCATTTGATAGTTTATCTTTTTCAAAATATTTACAATCAATAAGATTATTTAAAGATATATTGTTTCTACAATAATTTCCTACAGAACAGTAGTATGAATTAATAAAATCTTCAATTTTATTAATTTCGATTGCATACTTCTTTAAATCATTAAAAACCATATTATTTTTTACAATCATGCAACCTGTATCAAAAGGAAAAAGAGTGATTATGTCCTTCATTAGTTCTTTTTCACTAAACTCGTACACAAAAGAAATCTTCGAATACAATGAGAAGAAATCAAAATCATCTGAATTTAATACTTCTGGTATTGGTTTTAAGTAGTAAAAGTAAACCCCTTTGTTATTTAAATAAGCTTTATCACTTACTTCAATATATCCTTCTTTCAATATATTGGTGGCTCCCAGAATACTCGTAGTATGAAAAAACATATTAATTACAATGTATCTTTGTTAGATTTTTCCCAAATACTTGTACAAAGAATACTTATCTCCGTTTCTAATAATCTTGATAATTTTAAAGTCTCACCTTCAAATATGATTTTGGCTTTTTCCGTTTCCTCATTACTTAATCGCAAAATATCTAAATAAGCAATATTTTTAAGCTCTATCATTTCATTTATTTCTAAAATATAATTTTTATTATTACTTATATTCCTATAGGAAACATGTTTAATCATTTTATCCATTATTTCTTCTAATTTGAGATTATTTAAATTCCCATCAAAATCCATATTTGATCTAAGAATACTACTATAAAAAGAGATTGCTGATCTCAAAGTCTTCAAATCAGTTCCTCTATTAAAGTAATTATCTTTAATCTCTCTTTTGATATTTTTTTCTAAATCATTTTCATTGCTTACTTCTTTATAAAATCGTTTTGAATGTATAATATTAGATTGTATGATAAATATTTTCAAAAAATTTACAGTCTCTTTTCTCAAATTATCTAATATTTCTAATTTTTTAGTAATTATTATATTCGCGTAACGATCTTTTCTATTATTTACTAGTTGCCTCTCAACTCCAAAATATGCAATAATAGCGACAATTATTGGAATAAAAATATCTATTTTATTTAACACCTCTGTCCAAAACTCTTTCAAAAAAAACATGAAATTGCTAAAAATCATAAAAAATAAATCAAAATTAATTTCTGTTAAAAATATAAACTCTGTTCGAATAATATTCATATTAACTCCAATCTTTTCTTTAACATAATTATACTATGATATTATCAAAAAAGATAAATTCACACCCCAGTTAGGCATCTGAATTTATCTTTTTACTTTTAGATTCCTTTATTTCCTATATCATTACGATAGAATAATGCATCGCAATTAATATTTTTAATTTCTTCATAAACCTTTGTTTGAGCGTCTTTAAGTGTTGAAGCACTACTAACAACAAAAAGTACACGTCCACCTGTTGCGATTGTTTTCCCATCTTTTGTTGATGTTCCCATATGGAATACCAAAGCATTACAATGATCTAACCCTTCGATAACAGCTCCTTTTTGATAGCTTTCAGGATATCCTTTATTTGCCATGACTACACCACAATACGCTTCATCAGACCACTCAAGTTTGGTTGATTGACCTTTCATTGTGTTAATCACAACATCAACTAAATCATTTTTTAATGCTGGCAATACTACTTCAGTTTCAGGATCTCCAAAACGAACATTGTATTCGATTGTTTTTACACCATCTTTTGTAAGCATACATCCACCATATAGAACGCCTAAGAAAGGTTTACCTTCTTTTACCATTGCACTTGCCATCGCTTGTACAATTTTTTCTACTGCTTCATTATATGCTTCTTCTGGAATATGGCTCACAGGTGTATAAGCCCCCATACCACCTGTATTTAATCCTTCATCATTATCAAATGCACGTTTATGATCTTGCGCTATTTGCATAGGAATAACTAAATCACCATTTACAAAAGCCAATAGTGAAAATTCTTCACCTTCTAAGTATTCTTCTATTACAACACTAGAACCCGCATCCGCAAACATATGATTACACATCATTTCTTCAAGTGCAGTTAAAGCTTCTTCCATTGTCATCGCAATGATTACACCTTTTCCCGCTGCTAAACCATCCGCCTTTAATACAATTGGCATTGTTTGTTTTTCTAAATATGTTTTTGCTTGTTCATACGAACTAAAGCTTTCATATTTTGCAGTAGGTATATTGTATTTTTTCATCATCGCTTTAGAAAATACTTTTGACCCTTCAAGTTCTGCTGCTGCTTGAGTTGGACCAAATACTTCTAAACCAGCTTCATGAAAAGCATCTGTTATTCCAGCACATAATGGAATTTCTGGTCCTACAAATGTCAAATCGATTTGTTTTTCTTTTACGAATTCAATTAATTGTTTAAAATCCATTGAATCAATATTTACAAGTGTAGCTACATCGCTCATACCAGGATTACCTGGTGCTACAAATACTTCTTCAACTTGGGGAGATTGTTTGAACTTATAAGCAATCGCATGCTCACGTCCACCACTTCCTATGACTAATACTTTTTTCATTAGTGTTTAAAGTGGCGCTTTCCTGTAAAGATCATGGCGATGTTCTTTTCATTACACAGTTCAATAGAATCTTGATCCTTAATTGATCCACCTGGTTGAATAATACATTGTATACCATAAGTACTTGCAGTTTCTACTGTATCATTCATTGGGAAAAATGCATCTGATGCAAGAACTGCTCCTTGCGCTTTTTCACCTGCTTGTTCAAGTGCGATTTTAGCTGCTCCAACACGATTCATTTGTCCAGCACCTACACCTAATGTTTGTCCATCTTTTACGATAACAATAGCATTTGACTTAACATGTTTTACAATTTTCATTCCAAAAATTGCATCCTCAATTTGTTTATCTGTTGGCATTGCATTAGTTACAACTTTACAATCTTCTTTAGTTTCATGATAATCATCTTCACCTTGTACAAGTAGTCCACCAGTTACAGACACCATTTTATTAGCAGCATCTAAACCTTCGGTTTCAAATGTCATTAGACGAATATTTTTCTTTTGACTCAAAATCTCAAAGGCTTCTGTAGAAAAACTTGGTGCAAGAATAATTTCTAGAAACATTTGACTCATTTCAGTAGCACATTCTACATTGACTTCTTCATTAAATGCCACAATTCCACCAAAAATGCTCACTGGATCTGCCGCATATGCGCGTTTCCATGCAGTTGTAATATCCGTAGCAATTGCAACCCCACAAGGATTCATATGTTTAACTGCAACAACTGCTGGTTGACCTACAAACTCTTTCAAAATTTGTAAAGTAGCATTTGCATCTTGAATATTATTATAAGACAATTCTTTACCATGGAGTTGTTTAGCAGTTGTCATGCTATAACGTACTTTAGTTCCATCTGAATAGAAAGCAGCTGTTTGATGAGGATTTTCTCCATAACGAAGTGTTTGTTTCAAATCAAAACCAAAGACTACTTTCTCAGCTTCTTTATCTTCGAATTTATTAGTTAGATATTGCTGAATCATCGCATCATATGCTGCTGTTGTACGGAATGCTTTAGCCGCAAGTTTTTGTCTTGTTTCTAATGTTGTATCACCATATTTTTTAATTTCATCAAGAATATGTTCATAATCATTCACATCCGTTACAACAGTAACAAATTTATGATTTTTTGCAGCACTACGAATCATACTTGGTCCACCGATATCAATGTTTTCAATTGCTTCTTCATGCGTAAAATTCGGTTTAGCAATTGTCTCTTTAAAAGGATAAAGGTTAACACACACTAAATCGATTGCCTCAATACCATGTTCCTTCATTTGTTGTACATGGCTATCTTTATCACGAACACCAAGTAATCCACCATGAATACGTGGATGAAGTGTTTTCACGCGACCATCAAGCATTTCAGGAAATTCAGTTACTTCATCAATTGCAATCGTTTTTACACCTTCTGCATCTAATGCTTTCTTTGTTCCTCCTGTTGAAATAATTTCATAGCCTAAACTTTCAAGACCTCTTACAAAATCAATACAACCTGTTTTGTCTGATACACTAACTAGTGCTCTTTTCATACGTTTCCCTCCAACAATTTTTTTAATGTCTCTGGATATAATTCATGTTCAATTTTATGGATTTCTTTTTCAACATCATCTCGTGTCATTCCATCTTGAACATCAAAACTTCTTTGAGCTATGATTCTGCCGCCATCCATTTCAGCATTAACATAATGAATACTTACACCCATAACCTTAACACCATAATCAAAGGCTTGACCGATTGCATCTTTTCCTTTAAATGCTGGTAATAATGAGGGGTGAATATTAAGTATTTGATTTGGATAAGCATTTAATAAGACATCTGATAAAATTCTCATATAGCCTGCAAGAACAATCGTTTCAATACCATTTTCTTGGCATTTTTCAACAATCACTTTTTCATACTCTTCTTTAGAAGAATAGTCTTTAGGATTGAATACAAATGTTTTAATATTCTTTGCCTGCGCTTTTTCAATCACTTTTGCTTCTGGTTTATCAACAACTACAAGTTCAATTGATGCATTCAATAATCCATTTTCAATTGCACTTTGAATAGCATCAAAATTAGTTCCTGTTCCTGAAGCAAATACTGCTATCTTTCTCATTGAAAATGAACTCCTTCACCTTCAATGACTTGTCCAATAACTGTTGCATGTTCATTTTGTGCTGCTAATATACTTAAAGTTTTATCAACATCTTTAGGATCAACAACTAAAATCATGCCAATTCCCATATTAAATACATTGTACATTTCATTTTCATCCATTCCTGATAAACGTTGTAATACATGGAAGATTGGTAATACTGTAAAACTATTTTTATCAATCGATAAACCTTGTCCTGTTTGCAAACAGCGTGGCATATTTTCATAAAAGCCACCCCCTGTAATATGAGCAATTCCATGAACATCTACTTCTTTTAAAACTTCTTTCACTTGACGCACATAAATCTTCGTTGGTGTTAATAATGTTTCGCCAATTGGTTGATCAAGTTCATCAAATTTTGTACTTAAATCCACTGCATTATCTTTTAAAACGATTTTTCTAACAAGTGAAAATCCGTTCGAATGTACACCACTTGAAGGAATACCAATAACAATGTCTCCTACATTCACTTTTTCAGGTGAAATCATTTTTGATTTTTCTACAGCACCTACCGTAAAGCCGGCAATATCATAATCATCTTCACCATACATATCTGGCATTTCTGCAGTCTCGCCACCTACAAGAGCGCAATCCGCAAGAACACAACCATCACAAACACCTTTTACGATAGCTTCAATTTGTTCAGGATGATTTTTGCCAACAGCAATATAATCTAGGAAAAATAGTGGAAGTGCTCCTTGAGCTAATACATCATTTACACACATTGCCACAACATCTTGGCCAATTGTGTCATGTTTATTCATCATCATCGCAAGTTTTAATTTAGTTCCAACACCATCTGTTCCACTTACAAGTACTGGTTCTTTCATGTTTAATGATGATAAATCAAAACATCCTCCAAATGAACCAATGCCACCCATAACACCTGGAACATTTGTACGTTTGATATGCTTTTTAATTCTTTCTACTGACTCATAACCTGCTTCTAAATTAACCCCTGCATCTTTGTATGCTTTTGACATTACTAAGCCTCCCTTTTAAAGTAGTTCACACCACTTGCGAATATATTTTGTTTTTTGTTGCCTGGAATATTTTGGAATACATCATCAAAGAATCTTTCTGAATGCCCCATTTTTCCAAGAATTCTTCCATCAATAGAAACAATTCCTTCAATAGCACATGTACTGCCATTAATATTAATCTTTGGATCATTACTTGCACGACATTGCTCATCACAATATTGAAATGCAACTTGTCCATTTTTAATTAACGTTTTTAATTCTTCTTCACTACACGCAAACTTACCTTCACCATGACTGAACGCAATCATATGGTCATCATCAACTGTTAAGTCTTGTAACCAAGGTGAATTATTTGATGCTACTCTTGTATGTGCCATTGTTGATACATGTCGATTAATATCATTTCTAAATAATGTTGCGTCTGTATCTTTCAATGTTTGAATTTGTCCATACGGCAATAAACCTGATTTGATAAGTGCTTGGAACCCATTACAAATTCCAAGAATCAATCCATCTCTTTCAAGTAATCGATGCACTGCAGCTTTTACTTCTTCATTTTGTAACACATTTACGATAAACTTAGCACTTCCATCTGGTTCATCACCACTTGAGAATCCTCCTGGTAAGGCTAAGATTTGGCTTTCATCTAATACCGAAACCAAATGTTTTATTGAATCTAAAATATCTTGTTGAGTTTGATTTCTAAATACAACGATTTCACCTTTTGCACCTTCTTGTTCAAAAGCACGTTTCATGTCATATTCACAGTTTGTTCCTGGAAATGCTGTAATACAAACTTTAGGTATATCCACACAACGACTAGATTTACGTTTTTGTCCTTGTGTATATGAAATAGTTTCGGCTGCTTTTGCATCGGTACTTGCTGTTCGTGGATAGAACTTATCTAAATAACCAGTCCATGCACTCATGATTTCATTTTGCGTACAAACAATTCCATTAATATCGTAATTTGATTCAGTTGTCGTTCCAATAACTACATAATCTACATCGTTACATGGAGCACTTGTTTCAACTACAATTGCACCTGGAATCATTTTCATCAAATCTAATTTTGTTTCTAGCTTAAATCCTAATTGATTACCGAAACTCATTTTGAAACATGCAGCTAAAATTCCGCCTTCTTCTACAACATAAGAAGAAAGAATTTTCTTCTCTTTGATTTGTGCTTGAACATGATTGAACAATTGTTCATAACTATCTAAATCAGGATATCCGTCTTCACTAATCTTAGGTAGGTAAACACCTAATGTATTTCCTTTTCCTTTAAGTTCTGCTGATACGATATTTTCTACATGTCCTTTTGTACAAGCGAATGACAATAATGTAGGTGGAACAGAAATTGTATTAAATGTACCTGACATACTATCTTTACCACCAATTGCAGCTTTATCAAACTTATCTAAGACAGTAATCGTACCTAATAACGCTTCGGTTACTCTTCCCCATTTTTCAGGGTCAAAATTTAATCTTTCAAAATATTCTTGGAAAGAGAAATATGTATTCTTTAAGTCTCCTCCAACCGCAACCGTTTTTGCCATTGATTCAAGTACACTAAACATTGAGCCTGTGAAACATGAATATTCCATTAAACGCGGATTAAATCCGTACGTTAAAATTGAACATGTCTTTGTCTTTCCATCTAATACTGGAATTTTTTGTATTGAAGCTTGACTTGGAGTCATTTGATTCTTACCACCAAATGGCATATGCACAGTTGTAGAACCGATTGAAGCATCAAACATTTCAACTAATCCTTTTTGACATGCAACATTGCGACTTGAAATCATTGTTATTATATTTTCTTTTGTAAGTTCTGTAGAAGTCATTGGATTTGTTTTTGATGAAGCTTGAATTTCAACTTCAGTCACTTGACGAGCACCCGCAGAATCTACAAATTCGCGAGAAATATCTACAATTAAATCATCTTTGTATTTCATAACTAAACGATTTGTATTTGTTACTTCTGCAACTTGATAAGCTTCAAGATTTTCTCTTTGTGCTAATTCAATAAATTTAGGACCATTTTCTTTTGCAACAACAACAGCCATTCTTTCTTGGCTTTCACTAATAGCGATTTCAGTTGCATTAAGTCCTGCATATTTTGTACGAACTTGATCAAGGTGAATAATTAAACCATCCGCAAGCTCACCAATTGCAACGCAAACACCACCCGCTCCAAAATCATTGCATTTTTTAATTAGTTTAGTGCATTCAGCATTTCTAAATAAGCGTTGAATTTTTCTTTCTTCAGGTGCATTTCCTTTTTGAACTTCACTGGCACATGTATCAAGTGAAGCTTGGGTATGCTCTTTACTAGAACCAGTAGCACCACCAATTCCATCACGCCCAGTGCGACCTCCAAGAAGAATAATGATATCTCCTTCTGTTGGTTTTTCACGTACAACTGCCTCTGCTTTTACAGCGCCAACTACTGCACCTACTTCTAAGTGCTTTGCTACATAATCATCATGATAGATTTCGCGAACATATGTTGTAGGTAACCCAATTTGATTACCATATGATGAGTTACCAGCTGCAGACTTCTTACTAATCAAAAGTTGTGGCAATTTTAC
>NZ_JAVXGL010000074.1:0-1113 GCF_036657415.1 Anaerorhabdus sp.
AAGATAGTAAGAAGATATAAGAAATAGCATTTAGTATTGATACTGTAAAAGCTCAAATAGATGGCAAAACAATACGTAAAGTTATTGTAATTCCGAATAAAATAGTAAATATCGTAGCTGTTTAAGTATAATAAAATGAAGAAAACCTCGTAAGAATTAACTTTGCGAGGTTTTAATATGATGTAAATTAAGTAATTTATCAGATGGGAAATAACAATCTTGCTTTCTTTTTTTATCAACATACATTAATGAATCAGCTTTTTTTATAGCGTCAGTCAAGGATTCAGTAATATGATAATCAACAATGCCGTAAGCAAAGTTTAATCCATAGTCATTTGCTTTTGTATGGATTGTTTCAATTGTTTTTGAAATCGAAGAATAATCTGCTTTCTTTGATAAAACTACAAATTCATCACCGCCTATTCGATATAATCGAGAATTTGCAGGGAGATTTTCTATAAATAAATTAGTAATAAGTATTAAACAATCATCACCAACCATATGTCCATAAGTATCATTGATTAACTTGAATTTATTGAGATCAAGAAGGGTAATAATATAATTTGTTTTATATTCAATTTTATTCAGTTCATTATCGTAACATCCGCGATTATAAGCACCTGTTAAGGAGTCAGTCATATAATATTGAATGTTTAGTAATAGATAATAAAGAATTAAAGACATTGCCGAGAAATTCCAATTCATGAAGCGAAGATGGAATACTACTTCTAAAATAAAACTTAAAAACATTAAAAATATGACTACGAATAAAAAGATATGTTCTGCGTGTTTTTTGTAATGTTTATGATGAATAGGTTGCCTAATTAACATAATCATATAAAACCAAGAAATGAGAATGGATATCATGAATAATGGTCCACGATCATAATGATTTGAAGAATTAATGAAGAATACAAGATTATAAAAAATACTGATAAAACAGACAATGACATTTAGTATCATAGGAATATATGCATAAATTGGTAGTTTTTTCTCGTAAAATATTCGCCATAAGAGTAATGGTAATAAAGGACCACAGGCAAAATTTAAAAAGGATGTGATTCTACGAAGAATATAAAAATCAGGACCAAAATGTAAAGCGATAGAAGAATC
>NZ_JAVXGL010000074.1:1123-9395 GCF_036657415.1 Anaerorhabdus sp.
GACAAGGATGATTAAAAAGAAAATTTTTTTACTTTTTTGATCAAATAAAGGATTAATTGTAATAAAATATGAAACTATAATTAGTCCGATAAAAGAGATGATATTAGTTTGAATTATCTCAGTAAAAATACTCATATAGTTTCTCCCCAAAAACGTTTATTTTAAGCATTATAGCATGGTGTGAGGTGCTACTAGAAGTGAATTTTATGAATTAATATAGATTTAACTTGTTCTTTTATAAGAGTTAATAGAAGTATCCAAGATTTTAGTAGTGAGTTCTGCTAAAATTTGGTATAATTTTCTAGCGAGGTGAGACAATGTCATTTACAGTTACGATTAATCAATTTGAAGGTCCGTTAGATTTAATGCTTCATTTGATTAAGGAACAAGAACTAGATCTTTTTGACTTAGATATTAGTGTTCTAACTGAACAATATCTTAATTATCTAAAGCAAATGGAAAGTCTGCACTTAGAAGTTGCGAGTGAGTATTTACTTGAATTAGCAACTCTTATTGAATACAAAAGTAAAAAAATTCTTCCTAAAGATGAAACGATTCTTGATGATGAATATGAAGAAGACCCTAAAGATCGTTTGGTTCGCCGATTATTAGAATATCAACAATATAAGGAAGTTACGGAACAACTCAATGATCTTTACCATCAAAGAATGCTTCAATTATCTAAACCAATATCAATTGAAGTAGATGAGTGGTCAAAACCAAAAGAAGAAACTGAACCTATTGATGGTTCACCCTATGATTTAGTAAAAGCGATGAATAAATGTTTACGTAGACTTCAATTGTCAAAACCAATTGAAACAAAATTCACTGCAAAAGAGATGTCTATGGAAGAACGTTCTTTACAAATTAAAGCACGGCTTCGTGATTTACCGGAAACATTTTCTTTTGAGACGTTACTAGAAGATTGTGAAGACTTAAAAATGATGATTGTTACTTTTCTATCTGTGCTTGATTTAGCACGTGTTCATACACTTGTATTTACAATTGATGAAAAAGGAACAATTTGGTTTAAAAGGGGGGTAATATAAATGACAGAAATTCTTGAAAATAATGAAAAAATTACAGAAGTAGATGAAGTAAGTCAAGATAATACAATTGAAGAAACAGATGCTCCTCAAACATGTGAAGTTGTTGAGGAAGTTGAAGTCTTTGAAACAGTTGGCGAGATAATTGAAGTAGATAGTACGACAAAAGACGAAGAAGAAGGTAATCAAGCTTTAACAATACTTGAAGGATTGTTATTTATTGTTGGTGATGAAGGAATTTCACTTGAGCAAGCAGCTGAAGTACTGGGTATTTCTAAAGATAGAACAGAAAAAGTATTTGAAGAGTTACAAATTTATTATGCTGACGATCAACGTGGATTTGAAATCGCAAATTATGGCGGAGTTTATAAATTTCTCTCTAAGGCTTTAGTTCATCCATATGCTGAAAGATTATTTCAAACGACTAAACAAACAGGATTGTCTCAAGCGGCTTTGGAAACACTTGCGATTATCGCCTATAAACAACCAATCACTCGAGTGGAAATTGAAGAAATTCGTGGTGTTGGGGCAGATATGATGTTACGTAAACTAGAGGCAAGAAATTTGATTCGTGAGAATGGTAGAAGTAACGCACCAGGAAAGCCTATTTTATATGAAGTAACGGATGAGTTTATGGATAGTTTCAAATTATTGAGTTTAGATGAACTTCCAAAGTTGCCAGAATTTAATACTGATGAAGAAAGTGAAAATCTATTTGACTAAAGTGAGGAAACTCACTTTTTATTATGAATGTTCCAACTTGTATATGAAGTAAAATTAACTTTCATAAAACACATTTATAAGAATATCGAATGATTATAGAATTAAAAGATAAATAAGTGTAAGTTAAATAATAGTAGATATAAATTAGAGTAAAAAAAACTTGTAAAGTGGGGGAAGCTTGTGTATACTATATTCGTGATTAAACAATCACATTTGCTTGTATAAATGTCAAGTGATGGCTGACACGTTTCTACCCACTAGCCTATAGTGGACTACAAGTAAACCTTTTCCCCGTTTTTTTCGTGGAGGTTTACTTTCATGGAGGAATTAGGATGGTAGAACTTAACAACTGACAAGTAATTTATCTACATATTGATTTTCGATATGTATTTTTTATTTTTTTGGAGGAAAAGGCTGATGGATGAATATTTAGAAGTATTGGGCAACAAGCTTAATGAAGAATGTGGATGTTTTGGTATCTATAATGTGAAAGATGCAGCAAGTCTTTCTTATTTCGGTTTACATGCATTACAACATCGTGGACAAGAAGCTTGTGGTATTGCGTCAAGCGACAACAAAGTAATTACTTGTTATAAAGGGAAAGGTTTATTAAGTGATGTATTCACAAATAAAATTCTTGAAGATTTAGCAGGTAAACATGCTGTAGGTCATGTACGTTATGCAAAAGCACACGAAAATCAAATTGAAAATGTTCAACCATTAATGGTTAGGTCACATACAGGGCATTTTGCTGTTGTGCATAATGGGGCTATTGTAAATGCAAAAGAATTAAAAGTAGAACTTGAAGATCTTGGAAGTATCTTTCAAGGAAGTAGTGATAGTGAAATACTTGCACACTTAATTCAACGTGAAGAAGGAACAATGGTGTATAAGATTATGAATGCATGTGCTAAATTAGAAGGTGCATTTGCATTTATTATCATGACAAAAGATTGTATGTATGCAGTTCGTGATAAAAATGGTTTAAGACCTTTATCAATTGCAAAACTTGAAAATGGTTATTGTGTTTCAAGTGAAAGTTGTGCATATGATATCGTTAATGCGAAACTTATTCGTGAAGTTGAACCAGGAGAAGTAATTCGTATTTGCGGCGATGATGTGCAATCATTTAAGTACGTTGATCAAATACAAAAGAAAATGTGTGCAATGGAATATATTTATTTTGCTCGCCCAGATAGTGTTATTGAAGGAATTAATGTGCACAATGCACGTAAATTATCTGGAAAATTATTGGCGCGCAAAGATAAAGTTAAAGCAGATATTGTTATTGGTGTACCGGATTCATCATTAAGTGCAGCAATAGGATATGCTGAAGAAAGTGGATTACCTTATGAAATAGGTTTAATTAAGAATCGTTATGTAGGTAGAACATTTATTCAACCAACACAAAAACAAAGGGAACGTGGAGTTCGTATGAAACTTAGTGCAATTTCTGCGATTGTGAATGGTAAAAATGTTGTGATGATTGATGATTCTATTGTAAGAGGAACAACTTCAAAACGAATTGTACAATTACTAAAAGATGCAGGCGCAAAGACAGTTCATGTACGTATTGCCTCACCTGAATTCAAGAGCCCTTGTTTCTATGGAGTTGATACATCAACTTATGAAGAATTGATTAGCTCACGTCTTAGCGTTAAAGAACTTAGAGATTATATTGGTGCAGATAGTTTGAAATTCTTATCAATCGATGAGGTTAAGGAAGCAAATGGACCTAACTTATGTGTTGGGTGTTTCAGTGGGAAATATCCAACAAATTTATTTACACTAGGAAACATTTTAAAGAAGTAGTACAATAAATAACAGGATGAAAATCCTGTTTTTATATATCAGGAGGTATCATGGGAAGTGTAGTTAATGCGATTGCAATCATTATTGGTGGTTGTTTAGGCTTGATTTTGAAAAAGGGTATTCGAGAAAATATTCAAGATTCAATATATAAGGTAATTGGAATAAGCGTTATTGTTATTGGTTTTAATGGTGTATTATCTAATATGGCTTCAGTGAGTGGAACCTCCATTGTAACAAGTGGTGAAATTATATTAATTGTTTCTTTGGTGCTAGGGACATTATTAGGGGAATGTTTAGATATTGATAAACATCTAAATGGCTTGTCACAAAAAATTGAAGATAAATTTCATCTTGCAGGATTTGCGAATAGTTTTGTTGTTGCATCAATTATATTTTGTGTAGGCGCAATGGCGATTATTGGCGCAATCAATGATGGTTTATTACATGATCCTAGTGTTTTATATATAAAAAGTATCATAGATGGAATTACAAGTATTATCCTAGGTGCAACATTAGGAATGGGTGTCATCTTTTCAAGTGTTCCAGTACTTCTTTATCAAGGATTAATTACCTTGCTTGCAGGAAGTTTATCAAGATTTTTGGTGGGTGAATTTCTTCAACAATTATGTATGGTTGGCTATGCTTTAGTTGTATGTATAGGATTGAACTTTTTATTAAAAGATAAATTAAAAGTGGCGAATATGTTACCTTCTTTAGTGGTAGTCGTTCTCTACAATGTAATTTTAATGATAATGTAAATAAGATATGATATTATGTTAAACGTGAAAGTGAGGATTTAAAATGTCGAATTGTAATCACGATTGTGGCTCTTGTAGTCAAAATTGTTCTGATAGAACACAACCAGAAAGTTTTTTGATTCAACCTCATAAAGAGAGTTCCATCAAGAAAATTATTGGTGTAGTAAGTGGTAAAGGTGGCGTGGGTAAGAGTTTAGTTACTAGTATGCTTGCGACGGCAATGCAACGAAAAGGATATCAAGCAGCTGTACTTGATGCTGATATAACAGGTCCAAGTATGACGAAAGTATTTGGTATTACATCCAAAGCTGAAGGAACAAATGATGCGATATATCCAGCAATTACAGATACTGGAATTGAGGTTATTTCTGTAAATATGTTATTAGAAACAGATGAGACTCCAGTAATTTGGAGAGGACCTGTAATAGCAGGGATGGTTAAACAATTTTATACAGATGTTGTGTGGAAGGATGTTGACTTTATGTTTGTGGATATGCCTCCAGGAACTGGGGATGTACCACTAACAATTTTCCAATCACTTCCTTTGGATGGTATAGTAATTGTAACATCACCACAAGAATTAGTTAGTATGGTCGTGACTAAAGCTATCAACATGGCCAAAATGATGAATGTCAATGTATTAGGGCTAATTGAAAACATGAGTTATGTTCAATGTGATGAATGTGATCACAAGATGTATGTTTTTGGTGAAAGTCATATCGATGAAATCGCTAAAGAACATGATTTAGAGGTTTTAGCTCAACTACCTTTAGACCCAACTATTGCAGCTCTTTGTGATGCTGGTAATATTGAAAGTGTAGACGGTAGAAATTTAGAAAAAGCAATCCAAAAAATTGAAGGACTTTTATAAAAAGGTCCTTTTCTTGTGTGTAATTCACCCAAAATTCACATAAAGCACTTATAATAAAAATGGTGATGAAATATGAGTAAAATATTAGTTGTAGATGATGAAGCAAAAATACGAGAAATGATTCGCAAATATGCCCAATATGAAGGTTATCAAGTAAGTGAAGCGGAAGATGGTCTTGTTGCAGTTGAAAAATGCGCCAATGAGAATTTTGATTTAATTGTAATGGATGTCATGATGCCTAATCTTGATGGCTTTTCTGCATGCAAAGAAATCAAAAAGATGAAAGATATACCAGTTATACTGCTTACTGCTTTAGGTGAAGAATATGATAAAATACATGGCTTTGATTTAGGTATTGATGATTACGTGGTAAAGCCTTTTTCGCCTAAGGAATTAATGATGCGAATACAAGCTGTGCTTAAAAGAACGAAATCTAATTTAGATAATGCTGATGTTTTTACGGTGGATGGTTTAACTGTAGACTTTACTGCACGGCAAGTGACAATTAATCAAGAAAAAATTCAACTATCTCCAAAAGAATTTGATTTGCTTGAATACTTTATAAGAAATCGTGGCATAGCACTAACCCGTGAAAAATTACTTCAACATGTATGGGGGTATGATTTCTTTGGTGATGATCGTACATTAGATACACACATTAAATTATTGCGAAGAAACTTGCAAGAATATAGTAAGTATATTATTACATTAAGAGGGGTAGGTTATCGTTTTGAAAAAGACAACTAGACTTCAATGGAAAGTATTGAGATATCTCTTTACTTATGTAATTGGAATTCTTTTTCTCTTGTGGTTTTTTCAAGTGATTCTTCTTCAACCTTTTTATGAATTTAATAAAATAAATGTTGTAAAAGAAGTAGCAGATAAAATTGAGAAATACATCGATTCAAATCAATTAGAAGAATACGTATCATCTTTATCGGATCAAAATGATTTGTGTGTACGTATTATTAGCGAAAATGATATTAGCACCAGAAATGCAGGATGTAGAATTAGTCAGTTACCTGTGGATAAACTTCTAGAATACGCTAATCTGGCAATTCAAAATAATGGAGCTTATCTTTCAAAATCAGATTTAGTCGAAATGCAATTTGTTCCAGATACGTTGAATACAGTTACTGCCAAATTCAATGGAGATAAAAATGTTATCTATACAAAAGTAGTAAATTTAGAGAGTGATTCACCTACGATTATAATGGTAAACACGCGTATATCTCGTGTTAATGCAGCTACTCAAGCATTAAGTTATCAACTACTCTTTATTGGGATTATTGTAACTTTATCAGCAGCAATTTTGGCGTTCTTTATGGCTAAGAAAATTGTAAAACCAATTGCTGAAATTAATGAAGCATCACAAAATTTATCAAAAGGTGATTACAAACATATGACATCACAAAAAGATTATTTGGAAGTCCAAGAACTAAATCAAACACTTACTGAAGCAGCCCAACAAGTTCAAAAAGCAGATAAGGCAAAACGCGATCTAATCGCAAATGTTTCCCATGATTTGAGAACACCACTGACAATGATTACAGGTTATGGTGAAATGATGATGGATTTACCAAATGAAAAGACAGATGAAAATATAAAGGTCATCGTAAATGAATCAAAGCGATTATCAATAATCGTAAATGATTTATTGGATTTATCAAAATTAGCTGAGAACAAAATTACATTAAATCTTGAAAAATTCGACATAACAGAATGCTGTAGGGAAGTTATTAAAACATATGATCAACATTTAAAACAAGAGCGTATTGTTATAGAATTTGATACAACTGAAGATGTGAATATTGTTGGTGATAAACATCGTATTTCACAGGTTCTTCATAATTTAATTAATAATGCAATAAACTACTCTGATGAAAACAAGCGAATTATAATACATCAAAGAATTGAGGGTGAAAAAGTTAAGATACTTGTGCAAGATTTTGGTTGCGGAATTGCTGAAAGTGATTTACCACTAATTTGGGATCGCTATTATAAAGTTGATAAAGAACATATTCGTTCTAATCAAGGCTCTGGAATAGGTCTAGCAATTGTAAGAGAAATTTTAGATTTACACCATTATACATATGGTGTTGAATCAAAAGTAAACGAAGGATCAATTTTCTATTTTGAAACAACAATTGAGAAGGGTGAATAACACTCTTCTTTTTTGTCTAAAGGAGTGATAGAATACTATCGATATAAAAGAGGGATAATATGAAAATAGCAATTGTCGGTTATAGTGGTGCTGGTAAATCAACATTAGCAAAACAGTTAAGTGAATACTTTAAAATTCCATGTTATCACTTAGATAAAATACAGTTTTCCAAAGATTGGGAGTTACGTGATCGTAAAGAAGCAGATGAGTTAGTTCATGATTTGATGATTCAAGACGAATGGATTATTGATGGAAATTACAATGGATTTGATTTTGAACATCGAATGTCTGATGCAAATATTATCATTTTTTTAAATTATCCTAGACGGATTTGTTTATATCGTGCACTTAAACGAAATATTCAATATCATAATCGTGTTCGTGATTCAATCGCAGAAGGATGCAATGAAAAATTTGATTTTGAGTTCTTTTGGTGGATTATGGTTGAAGGAAGAAGTAGTGAATTTAAAAATAGATTGAAAAATCTTAATGAAAAGTATCCTAAGAAATATCATGAGATAAAAAATAATAAACAGCTTACAAAATTTATAAAACAATTAGAAAGTAAAGTATGAAGTAAAATTCATGCTTTTTTCATGCTATTTAGAAAAATATCTAAATAGGTATTGAAATTTAGAACAAAGTGAATTACTATGTATTTAGAAAGTTATCTAAATAGGTGGTGATGAAACTGAATGGGAATCAATGACACATTAAAAGCTATCTCTGACCCAATACGTAGAAATATATTAGAACTTTTAAAGAACGGAAAAATGTCTGCAGGAGAAATTGCAGAAAAGTTTGATTTGACCAATGCTACTGTTTCATACCATTTATCGCAGTCAAAAAAAGCGGGACTTGTTAATGAAGAAAAACAGAAAAATTTTATTTATTATGA
>NZ_JAVXGL010000075.1:0-9286 GCF_036657415.1 Anaerorhabdus sp.
TCCATCTCCCATAAATCCAACTGTATGTCCATCATTTCTTAATGCTTCAACAATTCTTGTTTTTTGTGCTGGTGATAATTTTGCGAAGACATCTACTTCTTCAACACATTTTTTAAGTTCCGCATCGTCCATTGCTTCAACCATTTCACCAAGAATGATATTGTTACCATTTAGTCCCACTTGATTACAAATATAACGCGTTACTGCATCATTATCACCTGTAAGTACTTTTACATTAACACCATACTCATGCAAAGCATTTAGGGCATCTTTTGTACTTTCTTTAGGTGGATCAAAGAATGCAAGATATCCAAGTAGAACCATCCCTCGTTCATCATCTACAGAGATAACACTATCAATTGAAGGTAAATTTTTATGAGCAATTCCTAATACTCTAAATCCTTGTTCATTATATTCATAACATCGATTTAAAATCTCTTTTCTTATTTCATCTGTAAGTTCTTCAATACTATCTGCATATTCTGCATGAGTACAAATTGACAACATCTCTTCAATTGCCCCTTTTGTAATTAATTGTACTGACTCATTAGTTGTATTTTCTACAACAACACTCATTCTTCTACGATTGAAGTCAAATGGAATCTCATCAATCTTTTTATAGTTATTGAAAAGATCTTGTTGTTCACTATCTTGAACATGATTAATAATTGCTATATCCATTAAGTTTTTTAATCCGGTTTGATAATAACTATTAAGGAAGCCATGTCTTAAGATACGATCATCTTCTTGCCCATGTATATTCAAATAATATTTTAAGCTCACTTTATCTTGTGTAATCGTACCCGTTTTATCTGTACATAATACATCCATTGCACCAAAATTCTGAATCGCATTTAATTTTTTCACAATAACTTTTTTCTTAGACATTGCGATTGCACCTTTTGCAAGATTTACTGATACAATCATTGGCAACATTTCTGGTGTTAATCCAACGGCTACTGACAATGCAAATAAGAAAGCTTCAAGCCAATTTCCTTTTGTAAAGCCATTTAACAATAATACGACAGGTGCCATAATCAACATGAATCGAATAAAAATCCAGGAAACCGAATTAACACCTTTTTCAAAACTAGTAATTACTGGTTTTTCTTGTAATTGGTTAGCAATATTCCCAAATATTGTATTACTACCTATTGTAATAACAATAGCTTGGGCTGATCCAGAAATAATATTGCATCCCATAAAAACTAGGTTATTTGCTTCAAGCGCTTGTTTGGGTCTTTCATTTAATGTTTCACCATATTTTTCTACTGGTTCACTCTCACCAGTAAGTGAAGATTGGCTCACAAAGAAATCTTTAGCTTGAATTAATCGTGCATCAGCTGGAATAATATCCCCTGCAGATAAATGCAAAATATCTCCAACAACTAATTCATCCATTGGAATTTCCATTTTGATTGACTCATGATTATCAAGTCGTTGAACCGTGATTTTTGTCTCTACAAGTTCAGTTAGTTTTTCAACTGCTTTTGAACTTTTATATTCTTGCATAAAACTAAGCACAGCTCCTAGCAATACCATAAATACAATAATTGATACAGCCGCATAATCTTTTGTAAAAAATGAAATCACAGCTAAAATAATTAATACAATTGAAAAAGGATTTAATATAGAACTAAGTAATAATTTATACCATGGTTGTTCTTTTTTATGTTGAAGTATATTTTCTCCAAACTCTTCTCTAGAAGATTCAACTTGTTTTTCATCATAACCTTCTACTGTATTGTTGTAACTTTTTAGTAAATCTTTCACATCTTGAGTTGTTGCATTTAATAATTTTTCGTTTACTACTTTTTCTTGTTGAGTAACTAAACTTATTATTTTCTTTACCATTTTTTTATCCTCCTCTTTTTCAAGAGGCGTCGTCAATGGAATTATAAATTAAAATTCAGACAGTAATTCAAAAGATGGTTGACTGAAAACTAGGTATATAAAACACATGACTTTTTGCCTCTGCTGATCACTATTACAACTATCCGGTTTACTCATATCAACCACCTCCTTTATGTAAAAAAGTCCCTATCGGATAACGATAAGGACTCATTGAAATCAAAAAGTACATTACCATTCAAGCTTTAACTCCTTAGGGCAATGTAATTGCGTTATTCTATGCCTTGAATTCGACATAGACTGTTAACCTTCTCACTGTGTCTCCACAGCTCCGCGGCAGCAATCCGTATCCCTAAGGTAGCCTCACCTACCGATACACTTTCTTTATATAACTTATTCACGTACTTGTCAAATCATATACTAATTAAATTCGATATGTTGACCCTTTACTTCAAATATTGTGTGTTCACAAATGTTTTTTGTATGCTCACCAGCACGCTTTAAATTTCTTAACATACCCATGATTGGAATTATATCTTCAACCATTTCTTGTTTTTGAATACGATCTTGAAGTATTTTTAATATTTCATCAAAAATACGATCTATTTGAAGATCTTCTTCTGGGATGCTCATTGCCCACACTGCATCAGATTTGCTGTAGCTATCCATTGCATGATCAATCATTGTTAAGAAAGCATCACCAAGTTCTCTAGCTTTTTTCGCAAGTTCTGGATCAAGTTTTCCATCACGTACCACGAATCCAGCAATACTTTTTGCATAGTCTCCAATACGTTCTAAATCAGATGAAATTTTGATACCTGCAATTACTTTTCTTAAGTCGCTGGCAACAGGTGAAAGTAATGCTAAAGCTTCAATCGCTAAATCATTGATTTCTTCCTCTGCACTATTTACAAACCCATCCATTTCGATAACTTTTAAAGCAATATCTTTATCTCCTGTTTCAATAATATCCAGAGCTAATGAATACATATCTTCAACACGTTTAGACATTTGCATAACACATTCTTTAATTCTGTTACATTTATCATCTAGTTTAATCATTATCCGAATCTCCCTGTTATATAGTCTTCTGTTCTTTTATCGGTTGGTGTACTGAAAATTGTTTTAGTATTATCAAATTCAATCACTTCTCCAAGTAAGAAAAATGCGGTGTAATCACTGATACGTGATGCTTGTTGCATACTGTGTGTAACAATAATAATTGTATACTTTTCTTTTAACTGTTCAATAAGTTCTTCAATCTTAGCAGTCGCAATTGGATCTAGTGCTGAAGTAGGTTCATCCATTAAAATGACCTCTGGCTCCATCGCAATACAACGTGCAATACATAAACGTTGTTGTTGCCCACCCGATAAACCTAATGCTGACTCATGTAGACGGTCACTTACTTCATCATACAAAGCTGCTTGTTTAAGTGATTTAACTACAATTTCATCTAATTTCTTTTTATCTTTCAATCCTTGACAACGTGGCCCATAGGCAACATTATCAAAGATGCTCATTGGAAATGGATTTGGTTTTTGGAATACCATACCAACCTTAGTACGTAAATCTACAATATCCGTTTTAGAAGAATAAATATCAATGCCATCTTTATCAATTAAGCCATCAATTTTGCATCCTTCAATTAAATCATTCATTCTGTTTAGACAACGTAGAAATGTTGACTTACCACATCCTGATGGTCCAATAAACGCTGTTACTTTATTTTTATAAATATTCATTTGAATCTTCTTTAGCGCTTGTTTTTCACCATAGTATAAATTCAAATCTTTTACTTTAAAACATGTTTCCATAATATCCCTTCCTACGCGAATTTCTTCGTAAATCTCTTCGCGATTGCTTTAACGACGAAATTCAAGACTAATACAATAATTAATATGATAATTGAAATTGCACTTGCTAATTGGAAATTAGGTTGTTCACCTGACATAAATGACCAAATCATTACTGATAATGATGTGCCTTGACTAAGTAGTGATGGAGAGTCATTGATAAATGTTCCCATTGTATAGATAAGTGCCGCAGATTCTCCGATTACTCGTCCTATTGATAATAATATACCAGTAAGAATACCATTAATTGCACAAGGCAACACTACTTTAAATATTGTTTGTGACTTAGTTGCTCCTAATGATAAACTTCCATCTCGTAAGCTTTGTGGAACAACGATTAATGCTTCTTCAGTCGATTTAATAATTGTTGGTAATAGAATGATTGACATTGTGAGTCCACCAAGCAAAATACTTGTTGTTGTTGCTCCTAATAATTGTGTAATTGGAAATAATACTGTAACACCCATTAAACCATAAACAATACTTGGAACTCCTGTTAGTGTTTCGATTCCTTGGCGAATTAATTTATTAAATTTATTTTTTGATGCATATTCATGTAGATAAATTGCACTCGATACTCCTATCGGCAAGGCAATAAGTAGAGAAATTACTATTAAGTATAATGTTGTAATTAAACTACTGCGGATACCTCCACCAAGTGTTTTAAAATACATACTAGTAATCGATTGTGCTCCATCAATATTTGCAATTACCGTCGCAGCATCTTGTGACATAATCTTTCCTGTGAAAGTCGCGGTTCCATCTGCGGTTATAATATCAATTTTTTGAACAGAGTATCCCGTTTCTAATGTAATTTCACGATTGTTTTGTCCTGCAACAGCACTTGTCATTGTTTTAAGTGGTGAATCAGGATGAATATATGTTACTTCTAATACTTTTTCTTTTTGTGCATTTACGCTATCTTTAAGTGCTATTCCCCATTCAATAGAATAAACACCTTCAACTTCTTGGGTTAATGGATAATCACCTGCTTGTTTTTCAACATTACCAAGTAAATTTTGGCTCCAATAATTATTTTTTATAAGATCCCAGTTTAGTGTAGAAAATCCTTGTGAGAATAAAAACCATAATACAGCTCCTAATACAAGTATACTAACACCACTTGCAAAATAGGTAATTGAATTCAAAAATGTATCTTTTGCTTTTACTTTCTTTTTCATTACATATTACCTACTTTCCGTTTCACAAGATTAAGAATATAGTTACTTGCAAAGATGACAACCATCAATACAAGTCCAACTGAGAAACGAATGTCATAGTCTAAGCCTGTTGTTTCTTTCAAACCAGCCAACATTGTTGTTGTCAGTGTTCTTGTGATATCAAAAGGATTAAATGTTGGTCCAAATAATTTATTTCCGGCAACCATCGCTACTGCTGTCGCTTCCCCAAAAGCACGGCCAATTCCTAGGATTGCTCCTGCAAAAATACCTGACTTTGCAGCTATTAATACAATTTTAAAGTTTGTTTGAGTTTTAGTTGCACCTAATGCAAGTGAAGCTTGTTCTAAGTCTTTATCTACAGCTTGGATTGCTGTGATTGATAAAGAGGCAATTGTTGGAAATATCATAATTGCAAGCAAGAGAACAACAGCCAATAAACTGGATCCTCCGGCTGTTGTAACACCAAAGAAAGATGCAATTTGGCGAACAAATGCGGTAATAAGACCACTCGCAAATACCCCATAAACAATGCTTGGAATACTTGCAAGTAATTCAACAACTGTTTGCATAAATTTACTTAATCGTTTAGGTGCTATTTTTGCTATAAATAAGGCGGTTAATACTGATATTGGGAAAGAAATCAGCAATGCTGCAAAAGCACTTACAAATGTGTTAATAACAATAAACCCTACCCCATAAATCCCTTTATCTTGACGATATGTCAATCCAAATAGGAAATCGAACAAATTTACTTGTCCATATTCATATCCACTTAAAAATGGCGAAATTCCCTTTGTGAAAACAAAGAGAACTAATAGTATTATGAAGCTGCTTGAAAGCACAGCCATCGCCATAAAGAAGTATTTATAAATGGAATCAAGAGTTTTGTTTTTCTTGATATACTTCTTATTTGTTTCCATACTAACCTACTTAATTGCGCTGTAATCAGTTACATTTCCTGAAAAAATGTCATTTAATTGAGCAGCTGTAATATCTGTTAAAGAATTAGCTTTATTTACTACTGCAACTACTGCATCAATACAGTATACACCGCTTGCCATTGAAGTAGTAACATCTTCTTCAGCTTTGAAGTTTCTTGAAGCAAATCCGATATCAGCAGCGTTTGCACCATCTTTTTCTTCACCTAATACACGTTTGTAACCATCACCTGAACCTGTTTGATTCATTGTGAATTGGAAGTTACCTGCCATTGGTTGGAAAGCTTCTAATGCTGCTTGAAGTGTTTTTGATACTGATGTAGATCCAGCTGTTACAAGTGTAATACCTGAATTATCTTGTGCTACTATTGGATGATTTTTAGCTAGTTCAGCCCATGGTGTACCTTTAGTTACATCCACGATACCATGTTGACTTTCAACAACTGCCATACCTTCAGTAGAATTAGTAATAAAATCGATGAATGCTGCAACTAATTGTTCTTTTTCATCTGATCCAAAGTCACCTGCTGCACGAGTAACATAAGCAAATGGACGTTGCATTGAATATGTTCCATCAAGTACTGTTTCAACAGTTGGTGTAACACCTTCATAATTAAGTGGTGTTAATCCACTAGCTTCAAAATCCGTTGATAATGATACATAACCAATACCATTTACATCTGCTCCAACTTTTGTAGCCATGTCACCATTTGATGATACTTCAATCGCGTTTGCAGTTAGTTCTTCAAGACCAATTGCACCTTGGAAAGCTTCGCGAGTTCCACTACTACTGTCACGTGTGTAAACATTAATTGTTGACCCACCTGTTGTTCCTGTTGCTGGTGTTGCTGTTCCCTCTGTATTTGCTGGTGCTGATGAGCAACCTGCAATTAACATACTTGCTAAAATTAAGCTTAATATTTTCTTCATTTGTCTTTCCCTCCAGATACCGACTTGGTACATGTATAGATTAAGAAAGTATTATTAAATTTAGATGCTATAAATGTTAAATCTATGTAAAATTTAAAAATGCCCTTATTTTTTAAGGGCATTCTCTGCTTTATCAAAAAGTTCACGCAATATCTTCATCAAAAAATAAGATAGAACAGTATAACATATTACAAATATTACAAGTGATTCATTCAATGCGGTAATTCCAATAAACTTTTGTGCAACAATAAATGCAACACCTAATAATACTTGCATTGTAATGATTATTGACACGCGATATTTAGTGAGTGGTGTATAGACAAAATAAAGTGTTGATGTATATAAAATACCAGTTTGAATTGCATTAAACGATGATATCATTGTTTCTGGAATCTTAAAGATTGTCGAGAAAACAATTCCTGTTAATATTGCCATTGCAATAATAAATGCTGCCGGCAATGCATTTCTAAATGCTACGCGTAAAAACTTTTTATCTATTCTTCCAAAACTTGGTTCAAATTGTAATAAAAATGTTGGAATTCCTACCGCAAACATACTAATTACTGTCAGTTGTATTGGTTGGAATGGATAAGTATCAGCTAATATGATTGTAAGAATTGCCAGCATTACAGAAAAGCCAGTTTTTACTAAAAACATACTGGAAGCACTTCTTATATTATTAATAACGCGTCTTCCTTCTTTTACAACAAATGGTAAATGACTAAAATCTGAGTCCAATAAAACGATATTCGATACATTCTTAGTTGCATCACTACCTGAAGCCATCGCAATAGAAACATCTGCTTTCTTCAATGCTTGTACATCATTTACGCCATCACCTGTCATCGCTACCGTATGCCCAGCCTTTTGGAGTGCATCCACCATAATTTTCTTCTGACCAGGTGTAACTCTACCAAATATATTCTTTTCAACAATTGCTTGACGAAGTTCATCTTCATTTAATTTTGATGCATCTACCCAAAATTCAGCTTTTTTAATTCCCACTTGCTTTGCAATTGATGCAACTGTTACAGGATCATCACCTGATATTACTTTACATTCGACATCTTGTTCATAAAAATATCGAATAGTATCTTTAGCATTACTACGAATAGAATCTTGAATCTTGATTAAACCTAAAGGAATACAATTAAGATAAGAATCATTTTTGCGATTCACTCCTAGAATTATGACACGATAGCCTTCTTCAGCAGCTTCTTTCGCCTTATCCAAAACTTTTTTATTTTGTGGAAATAAAATTTGTGCTGCACCTAAATAATATGTACCTTCATTCTTTACAGTAATAGCACTATATTTTCTATCGGATGAAAAGTCTTCTTTATTAATCACTTCTAAATCTTTTCTTTGTTCAAAAGCTGCTGCTAATGCTGTTGCGGTTGCATTGCCTTTTGAAAAAATTCGTACATAGTTTCCTAATACTTTATCAAAATCAAATTCTTCGAATTTTTCGCTTTCAATTACCTTCATTTTTCCTTCAGTAATTGTTCCTGTTTTATCTAAACAAAGAACATCTACACGTGCAAGTGTTTCAACACAATACAATTCTTGAACAAGTGTTTTTTGATTAGCTAAGCGAATAACACTGATTGCTAAGGCAACACTTGTCAAAAATACAAGTCCTTCTGGTATCATTCCAACTAATGCTGCAACTGTTCTTACTATTGCTACCTGAAGTGTAGATTCAAGACGATAATATTGATTATAAAATAACAACAATCCCACTGGTACAATAAGAACACTAATAACTTTCAAAATAATATTTATACTTTTCTTCAATTCTGATTGATGAGTTTTATATTTCTTAGCTTCACTTACTATTTTTTGTGCATAATTATCTTTACCTACATGGATTACTTTACAAACAGCTTCACCTGAAGTTACAAAACTTCCACTTAATACAGATGAACCCACTTCTTTTAGTTGTGGTAAACTTTCCCCAGTAAGCAAGGACTCATTGGCTTCTATTTTCCCATCTAAAACAAGTGCATCACTTGGTATTTGCATACCTTCTTTTAAAATCACACAATCATCTAGGACAATTTCATCAACACGCACTTGGCTTTCAATACCATCTCTAATAACATCAATTTTATTAACAGTCACTATAGCTAGTTTATCCAATGTTTGTTTGGAACGTATTTCTTGAACAATACCTACTACCGTATTCGCAAGTATCGTAAAAAAGAATAAACCATTTCTATATGATTTAACCATTAAAATCAAAATAAATAAAATTACGTTAATTAAATTAAAAAAAGTAAATATATTAGAAAAGAAAATATCTTTATAACTTCTTGTTATACGCGATTCAAGGGTATTAATTTTGCCAGCTGTGATTCGCTCTTGAACCTCTTTTTGTGTTAATCCTTTTTCCACGAAATCACCTCGGTGTTATTATATCATGCTACAACGAAAAAATGTTTTAAAAGCTAATCCCTTCTTATTTTTTAACTTATCTTTCTATCAATATTACGCTTATAAAATTAAAAAATGAGAGTTCTATTATTCT
>NZ_JAVXGL010000076.1:0-9264 GCF_036657415.1 Anaerorhabdus sp.
TAGAATAGAGTATCCAGCATAAATCCAACCAAACATAAAACCAAAGATGCATAGGATTATGGAGTTAAAGATAAAGACTTGTTCCCAAATAGAACGATTTATTTTATTTGAAACATAAAGCGCTATGAAATCAGTTCCTCCAGTAGAGGCATTTCCTTTTAGTGCAATGACTACACAGATTCCATAAAGAAACCCTCCAAAGGTTACGTTAAGAAAGAAATCATCAAAGACTGGAGAAAAATCTAATATATTTAATAACACAGATGTCAACATGAATTGAATAGATGATAGAATCGTAAATTTTTTACTTATGCTTTTATAGCATATAAAAGCAACAGGAACATTTAACATAATGATTGCTAGTGAAGTTGAAATATTTACGTTGTAAAGTGATGCTATTTTATCTATTAAAATAGCAACTCCTGTAAACCCGCTACTTAATAGATTTGATGGTTGTATAAAAGCTTTAATTACAAAGGTTTGTAAAAGCGAAGAAGCTATTACACAACAGATACTGATGAGAAACTGTGTTTTTTTATTTTTCATTTTATACCTCTTATAAATGATTTTAACATCTATAAGTATAAATCGTTTAGTGTACAAGATATTTAAAAAGCTTTCCTATAAACTAGGAAAATACCTTCTTCAATAATTTCCTAGCTATTAGGAAATTATGTTAGAATTAATCAGTGCTTTATAATTATATAATAAACACACGAAAGGATGCTGATCGAATGCTTAATAAAAGACAAGAAAGAATCATCATGATAATGAATGATTCAAATGATTGGATAACAGGGAAAGAGCTTTCTAAGCTATTAGATGTATCAGATAGAACGATACGTTCTGATATGGATACGATAAATCGTTTTTATAAAGATGTATTAATTGAATCCAATCTACGTTATGGGTATCACTTAAATCAAGAAGCATTACGTACATTGAATATTGAAATCAAGCAGCCAATTGCTCAAACACCCCAAGAAAGATGTATTTATATTATTCAACAATTGTTGTTTCAACAACATGAGTTAAGTATTTCAAATCTACAAGATCAAGTATTTGTGAGTGATTATTCGATTGATAACGATATTAGAAAAATCAAGAAAATGATTGAACCGCATAAAGATTTAAATTTAATAAGATCTAAAAATTTTATTCATTTAGAGGGAAGCGAAGAGAGTAAACGAAAGCTTTATAAAGAATTACTAACGGAAGAAACAAAAGGTAATTTCTTGAATATGAATAAACTTGCCTCGCTTTATAAAGATTTTGATCTATTAGAAGTCAAAGATATTCTAGACCAAGTTATTAGAAAATATAATTTTCATATAAGAGAAATGTCAATGCCTTTATTAATGATGCATATTGGTGTTTCAATTGAAAGAATGATTCATCACAATTATATGCAAACTAATCGGAAGAGTGAAGAACTTAAAAGAAGTGTTGAATATCATATAGCGGAGGATTTCTTCCATTTAGTTTCTAATAAAATCCGTATTGAGATTGTGGATGATGAATTATGTTTATTGGCTTTGTTGTTGCTAGGTAAAAAAAGTAAAGAGTATGCGAAAGATTGTATTAAAATAGAAAACCGAGATTTTAATGTTTCTCAAATGATAGAAGAAGTATTAGATAATATTTATGAAATGTTTGATATTGATTTTAGAAAAGATACGGAACTTAAATTTGGACTTCAACTGCATTTACAAGCGTTAATTGAGCGACAACTTAAAAATACGGACGTTGATAATGTATATTTACAAGAGATTAAAAAGAAATATCCGTTGGTATTTGAAATGGCAGTTAGTGTAGGGAAATTTTTGAATGAAAAAACAAGTTTACATATTAAAGAGAATGAAATAGGCTTTTTTGCTCTTCATTTAGGAAGTGCGTATGAACGAAATGGTGAATCGAGTAAATATAAGATATTGATGATTTATCCAGATGATCAAGCATTAAGCAAACTATGTGTTCAAAAAATTGAAAACAGATTTTCTGAAAGAATGGAAGTGGTTGAACATTTAAGTTTGTTTGTTGAAGAATATGTCGAAACTATTCAACCGGATTTAATTTTAACAACCCTGCCATTACAACATAGTTTAGATATATTGACAATTCAAATTTCTTTGTTTGTAAATTATGAAGATGAAAGTAGAATATTTCAGGCATTAAATCAGTTAGATAAAATTAGAAATAAGGCAGAATTTGAAGAAATGATTGTTGACTTGATTAAACCTCAATTTTTCTATAAATCTTTGGACGTTCATACTCCTGAGGAAATGATCACGTTCATGTGTAACCATCTTGAAAAAGAAGGATATACTCCTAAAGAATTTAGAGATAGTGTTTTACAAAGAGAAAGCATGTCAGCAACTTCTTTTGTGTTTGGATTTGCAATACCTCATACATTTAATGTCGCAGCCAATACTTCTTGTATTTCAATAGCAACATTAAAGACACCAATTAAATGGGGAGATTTTGAGGTAAAATTAGTTATTCTTCTTGCTATTAAAGATGGTAACAGAAAATTATTACGTGTATTTTTTGATTGGTTAAGTGGCGTGGTTAATAATTCTGGTAAATTTTCAAATTTATTAGAAGCAAAGGATCATCAAGACTTTATTAATCAAATATTAAACAATTAATGGAGGAAAATTATGAGTTTATTTGTAAGATTATATACATTATTTGACAATAGCGAATGTGATGTAAACAATGGAAAACGTTTCTTTGCATATGTAATTGACTGGTTTTTAGGAAGTTTGTTTACAATGCTACCTATGTGCATTATGTGGTTATTATTAACAAAAGATATGGATAAAATGGCTGGTGTCAATGTGATGTATATTGCAGGACAAGTATCTACATCAAAAGCATATTTAGCAGGTCTTTTATCAACTGTATTTGCATTATTCTACTATGTTGTGATACCTTGGAAAATACACCGAGGACAAACAATCGGAAAACGCATGATGGGCTTTAAAATTGTTCAAAAAAACAATGAAGAAGTGACGCTTTCTACACTGATTATTCGTCAAGTCATTGGAATTATTATTATTGAAGGTGCTTTATATAATGTAAGTGGAATATTACACTCTATGTTGTCACTTGCTACTAATATTAATTTTATCAGTATACTAATGTATGTAGGATTAGCAATTAGTGTATGTAGTGGGTTCTTAGTATTAAAGATTAATAGTCGAAGAATGTTCCACGATTATTTAGCAAAAACGAAGGTCATTGCATTTGAAGAGGAAGAACATCAAAATGAAAGTATTTAATTTCCTATAAATTAGGAAATTCGCTTACTTAAATAAATAGGAAATAACGATATCATATAAATATAAAAAAGGAGGACTTTTATATGGAAGGCGTAGAATTACAGTGTTTTAAAATTATCTCATCAGTAGGAACTGCAAGAAGCAGTTATATTGAGGCAATTCAAGAAGCTAAAAAAGGCGATTTTGTGAAAGCTGAAGAACTGATGAAAGAAGGAATTGAAAGCTTTAACCAAGGACATTGTACTCATGGCGAGTTGATCCAAGAAGAAGCAAATGGAAATGGTGTCACTGCTAGCTTATTATTGATACATGCAGAAGACCAATTAATGAGTGCAGAAGCATTCCATATTATTGCAAATGAATTGATTGATAGTTATAAGAGAATTACAGCATTAGAAAAAAAATAAAGTTTCTTTCCTAATTTTAGGAAAAAGATTAAAGGAAAAATAAAAATGAAAGCGGTTATAATGTTCGCAGATAAAGAAAGGAGAATGTTTGTCTATGAAAAAAGTTTATTTATTCTGTAGTGCAGGTATGTCAACAAGTATGTTAGCAAGTAAAATGCAAGAAACTGCAAATGCGCATAATCTTCCAATTGAGGTTAAAGCTCATCCATTCGATAAAATGGATGTAATCATTGAAAGAGATCATCCTGATTGTATTTTACTAGGACCACAAGTGAAATATTTATACAACGGAGCAGTAGAAAAATTTGGTTCCACTGGAATTCCTATTGGGTTAATCGATTCAGGCGATTATGGAATGATGGACGGAGAAAAAGTTTTAAAATTTGCAGTAAAATTGATTAAAGAAAAGAAGAAATAGAAAAGGAGAAAAAAATGTTCGAAAAATTAGAAAAAGTAATGATGCCACTAGCAGAAGCTATTGGTCGTAACAAATACCTAATTGCAGTTCGTGATGGTTTCTTAGTATCTACACCATTATTGATTGTTGGGTCGATCTTCCTTTTAATTGGTAACTTTCCAATTACGGCATGGACAGATTTCTTAGAAGGAACAAAAGTAGCAGGTACAACATTATCTGCATTAATAGCGAAACCAGCAGATGCTACATTCACGATTATGGCAGTCTTTGCGACAATGGGTATTGGTTATTCATTCGCAAAGCAAATGAAAACAACACCTATATTTGGGGCAGCTGTTACCTTAATGGCATGGTTTATTTTGATGCCTTATGTTGTAACTGGATCAGCAAAATCATTGATTGATGCAACTGGTGCTGCATTAAATGTTGAAGGAATTAAGGCTACTGTTGGAGGTATTTCAACTGGCTGGATAGGGGCAAAAGGAATATTCGTGGGTATTATTTGTGCATTCTCTTCTGTTCACATTTATTCATGGGTTGAAAGAAGAGGATGGACAATTAAGATGCCAGCTGGTGTTCCACCAACTGTAGTTCAATCATTTGCAGCGCTAATACCTGCAGGTATTGTTATGAGCATATTCTTCTTAATTAACTCTTTATTTGCTTACTGTAACACAGATGCATTTACATTTATTTTCAACTTTTTACAAACTCCATTATTAGGATTAGGTGATACACTTGGTGCGATGATAATTGCTTATATCTTCTTACACATATTCTGGTTCTTTGGAGTAAATGGAGGATCAGTAGTAGGTGCTGTATTTAATCCAATTCTAACTACTTTAGGATTAGAGAATCTAGAAGCATATAAAGCTCATCAAGAATTACCTCATATTATTACTCAACAATTCCAAGATTTATTCGCAACATTTGGTGGTTGTGGTTCTACACTTTCACTTTTAATTGCTATGTTATTCTTCTGTAAATCAAAACGTATTACAGAATTAGGTAAATTAGCTATTATTCCAGGAATCTTTGGAATTAATGAACCAATTGTATTTGGATTACCAATTGTTTTAAATCCAACAATTGTTATTCCGTTTGTCTTGGTACCAATGGTTAATATTATTTTAACTTATTTCGCAATGGATTTTGGCTTATTCCCAATGTGTAATGGAATTAATATTCCATGGACAACACCTGTTATCATTTCTGGATTATTAGCTACTAACTGGGTTGGTGCTCTTTTCCAAGCTGGGTTACTGGTGTTAGGCGTCTTCATTTATATGCCATTCATTAAAGTAATGGACAAACAATATATGAATGATGAAGCAAATGCAGTGGCTGCAATACATGATGATGGTGATGATATTAATTTAGATGATTTGTCGTTTGATGATTTATAAAAAGATGTAGAAATAGTCGAAAGGGAAATATACTTATGAAAATAATTATGATATATGATCAAATACAGGCTGGTGCTGGAACAAAAGATGATAAAATGATCCCTTTGTCAGTACAAAGAGATGCAGTAGGACCTGCTATTATGATGGAACAATTTCTTAAAAAAATTGATGGAAAAATTTTAGCATGTCTGTACTGTGGAAATGGTACGTATTTGGAGAATAAAGAGGAAGTAACTCGTAAACTTGTTGGGATGGTTAATAAATTAAAGCCTGATGTTGTTATGTGTGGACCCGCTTTTAATTATGCAGATTTTGCAGATATGTCAGCTCATGTTTGTAGTGAAATTATGAAACATACAGATATTCCTGCTCTAGCTGCAATGTCACAAGAAAATGAAACAATAATAGAAGAATTTAAAGATTCTATTCTAATTGTAAAAACACCTAAAAAAGGTGGCACAGGTTTGAATGATGCATTGAGCAATATGTGCAAAGTTGCAGACGCATTACATCAAAATATTGATACAACTGAATTAAAAAAAGCTGTTTGCTTTAATTAAATTAAAAGATGAGCATGACTCATCTTTTTTGGAGGAAAAATAATGCATAAATTAGGATTAAGTATTTACCCAGAACACTCAACAAGAGAGAAAGATTTTGCTTATATGGAATTAGGAGCAAAATATGGATTTACAAGAATATTTACTTGTTTACTATCAGTAGCACAAGATAAAGATAAGATTTTTGATGAGTTTGGTACATTTATGAAGAAAGCACATGAATTAGGATATGAAGTTGCTGTTGATACAAATCCAGAAGTATTTAAAGTATTAGGTGCTACTCCTTTGGATTTAAAAGCATTTCATGAATTAGAGGTTGATATTATTCGCTTAGATGGACACTTTGATGACTTTCTAGATCGTGCAATTACGCATAATCCATATGGCATTAAAATAGAATTTAATGGGAGTGCAGATACAACGATTGATTTCTTATTGAAGCATGGAGCTGATATTCATAACATGTGTGTATGTCATAATTTTTATCCACAAAGATATAGTGGAATTAGTTGGGATTTATTTATGATGTGTAATGAAAAATGGAAAGATTTAGGATTACATACTGCAGCATTTGTATCTAGTAATGAAAAGAATACATTTGGTCCTTGGCCTGTTTCAGCAGGGTTACCAACTGTTGAAATTCATCGTAATTTACCAATTGATTTACAGGCACGCCATATGCTTGCATGTGAGTTAATTGATGATATTTTAATTGGAAACACGTTTGCGAGTGAAGAGGAATTAAAAGCACTTTCGCAAATTGATACAACGAAAACAATGATGCGCTTAGATTTAGATGAAAATATTAGTGAAACAGAAAAAGATATCTTATTTAATTCACCACATTGTGGACGTGGGGATTATAGTGATTTCTATGTACGTTCTACATTGCCTAGATTTACTTTTGGAAAAGAAAGTATTCCTTATAGAAAACATACGGATACTAAATTCCATCGTGGAGATGTTGTGATTGTTAATGACAACTTAAAACATTATCGTGCTGAGCTTGAAATAGTACTTCAAGATATTGAAAATGATGGAGAACGTAATTATGTCGGAAAACTTGCTGAACATGAAATTATTATCTTAGATGAATTAGAACTTCATCAAGATCATATGTTTGGTTTTGTTAAATAATTTAGATAGCAGAAGTATGGGGAATATAACATATTTCTGCTTTTTTGTTACTTCCTAGAACTTAGGAAATTTTTTTAGCAGAAGTTGTATGAAACTTAGTTATAATTAACTTGATAAAACGTTGAATAAACAGAGAGGAGAATTACTATGTGGGGCATTATAGCAACATGGAGAATGGCAGTAGAAGGAATTAGCAAAGCAAGTGAAATGTTAGAGGATAGTCAAAGCAGTGGTGATGCAATTGAAGAAGCGATTAAAGCAGTAGAAGATTTTCCTTTTTATAAATCTGTGGGTTATGGAGGACTACCAAACGAAGAGATGGAAGTAGAATTAGATGCAGCTTTTATGGATGGTACAACATTTGATATGGGTGCAGTAGGTGCTATTAAAGATTTTGCGAATCCAATTAGTATTGCACGTCGTTTAAGTAAGGAAAAGGTAAATAATTTATTAGTTGGTGAAGGCGCTGAAAAATTTGCACATAAAGAAGGATTTGAGCGTAAAAACATGTTAACAGATCGTGCGAAAATTCATTATAAAAATAGAGTTAAAGAAGTCGCAGAATTAGAGATTAAACCTTATTCAGGACACGATACAGTAGGTATGGTTTGTTTAGACACTAAAGGTGATATGTGTGCGGCTACTAGTACTTCTGGATTATTTATGAAGAAAAAAGGAAGAGTTGGAGATTCCCCTATTTGTGGATCTGGTTTTTACGTAGATAGTAATATCGGCGGAGCAAGTGCTACAGGTCTTGGTGAAGACTTAATGAAAGGCTGTATTTCTTATGAAATTGTACGTTTAATGAAAGAAGGGAAGCATCCACAAGAAGCTTGTGATATTGCAGTAAATGCTTTAAATGAAGAACTTGTTAAGCGTAGAGGTAAAGCAGGAGACTTATCTTTAATTGCGATGAATAATGAAGGGGAATGGGGAGTCGCAACAAATATTGATGGATTCTCATTTGCTGTTTCAACAAGTAAATTAGAAAAACCTATTGTTTATTTAACGAAAAATGTAAATGGTAAAAATATCCATGAGGTCGCAACACAAGAGTGGTTAGATAATTATATGAAGACGAGAATGGCGCCTTTAAAAGAGAACTAATTAAACTATGGAAAAAATAATACAAGATAAAATTGATGAATTAGCAAATATGATGATTGATGGGATTTTAGAAGTAGTGAAGATTGATAGTGTTAAAGGTACGCCAAGTATGGATGCCCCTTTTGGCTTAGGGATTAAAGAGGCATTGAATAAAACATTGAGTATTGCAAGTTCTTTAGGGTTCACAACAAAAAATATCGATAATTATATTGGATACGCACAATATGGTGAAGGTGAAGATTATATAGGTATTATTGGTCATTTAGATGTGGTAGAAGTAGGTGTTGGTTGGACACATCCACCTTTTAGTGGTTATGTAAATGATGAAGGTAGAATCTTCTCACGAGGTATATTAGATAATAAAGGACCTATTATGAGTTGTTTATATGCCTTGTATGCAATTAAGGAGTTGGGTATCAAACTATCAAAACCAGTACGAATTATTTTTGGAACTGATGAAGAAAGTGGATTTGAGGATTTAACATATTATTTGACTAAAGAAAAAACACCTATCATGGGATGGACACCAGATTGCAAATACCCAGTAGTTTATGGGGAAAGAGGCAGAGCAGTGTTTAAGATAACTGCTGATAAGAAGGATATAACTTCGTTTTTTGATTTTGTGACAACATACTTTTTAGAGAGTAAAAGTAATGGGGATCGCTTAGGAATTAATTATAGGGATGATGAATTTGGGGAAATGCAAATTCGTAATACAAAGTTGAAAGCTAAAGATGTTACTATAGAATTTGGGTTTACCCTAAGTTATCCGGCAGTGTGTACGTTACAAGAAATTGAAAAACAGATTGAAGCGAAGTTAAGTGAAAAATTGACATTAAAGCTGATTCATAACTATAACCCTGTTAAGTTTGACAAAGATTGTTTTATGGTTAAACAATTACAGAGTGCATATGAGAGTGTAATGCATTGTGATGGAACGCCTGT
>NZ_JAVXGL010000077.1:0-8991 GCF_036657415.1 Anaerorhabdus sp.
TCTTCAAAGTTCTTTGTACATTCGTAGCGACAATGTTCTTCTTTTCCACTAGCACCAATGGAAAGTCCAACGAAATCATCATATTGCCAATAATGGATATTATGTTTTGACTCATATCCCTTTTTACAGAAATTACTAATTTCATATTGTTGAAAACTATTACGTTCTAAATAACCAACAATAAACTCATACATATCCGCTTCAGTATCTTCATCTAACGCTCGATAACCTTTACGACTAAACTCACTGTTTTCTTCAATTGTTAAACTATAAATCGAACAATGAGGAACACCAATAGCTACAATAAAATCAAGTGTTTGTTCGAGTTGTAACATTGTTTGAGTAGGCAAAGAATACATGCAATCACAGGATATATTTGTAATACCTACTTCATGTAGCCACTTAATGCACTGCATAATATCTTTCTTTGTATGTTTTCTACCTATTAGTTTAAGTAATGTCTCATCAATTGTTTGAATACCTAAACTAACACGATTAATACCTGCAAGTTTGATGATTTTAGCTTTTTCAATCGTTAATGTTTCAGGATTTATTTCAATCGTAGTTTCCACACTATTAGTTAGACAAGGTTTAATAAGATTCAAAAATTGAGCCAAATCATCTTCACTTAAACATGTAGGTGTACCACCACCTATATAAACTGTATCAAAATTGAAATTTGAAATTCGATCATTTATTTCTTCCTCAAGTGTAAGTAACCATTTTTTTAGTAATACTTCATTTTTTCTAACACGACAAAAATCACAGTATGCACAAATGGAATCACAAAATGGTACATGAATATACAGACTTCTCATAAAATTACCTCACTCTTATTTTAACATAGCTTTTTTGTTATTCTACAAGTATACGAGGTAATCTACTTTTTAACTGACATAAGATTTCATTGGAAATTGAATTCGCATGATTTGCAAGTTCTTCTACACGTATTACTTTTTCATGATCTTCTCCAACTATCGTTACTATCTCTCCCACATGAATGTTACTTAGTGAAGAAATATCAACCATGAATTGATCCATGCATATCCTACCTACAATCGGACAATATTCTCCTTTAATCAATACTCTACCCTTACAAGATAATTCTCTTGGTAGACCATCACCATAACCACCTGCGACAACTGCTATTTTAGTATAATCTTTTGTTGTATATTGCAACCCATATCCTAATTTTTCGTTTGGATTCAATTCTCTAATCAAAACAATCTTCGATTTAATCGATAAAACAGGCATCAAATTATCTTGTTCATTAATATCTTGGGTTGTACTATAAACACCAAACATTCCTAAACCTAATCGAATCATATCATACGCACCTTGTGGATAGTTTAAAACACCATAACTAGAAAGTATATGAGCTTCAATATGATTTTTTTTATCGAAACTATTCATACAATTCTCAAATCGTTTTAACTGAAGATTGGTATATATTCTGCTTTCTTCTTTTTTTTCATCGGCAACACAAAGATGACTAAACACTCCTGTAAGCTTAATATTCTTAAATTGACCTATTTTGTATAATAATTCTTTATCTTCGTAATTTATTCCTAAACGATGCATTCCAGTATCAATTGCAAGATGGCATTTTATATTTAAATTCCTTTGATTTACTAAAGATGCATATTCATAGCTAACCAATGTTTGTGTTAAATTGTATTTTTTAATTAACATAAGATCATCAATATCTGTATAACCTAGAATTAGTATTTCTCCGTTAACTTTATTTTTTCGTAATGCAATACCTTCATCTATCGTGGCGACACCAAAATTGGTTATCTTAAGCTGATTCAAATACTTTCCTATAAGAATATCACCATGTCCATAAGCATCAGCCTTGAGTATTGCCATTATCTTACATGATTCAGGAACTCTTTTTTTAAATTCCATAATATTATTAGATAACGCTTTTTTACTAATTTCTATCCATGCTCTTCTTTTAAGATTACAGTTTTCTTTTTTTTTTGAAATAAAAGTAATTAATATTGCTACTAATAAAGAACAAAGAAAAGTAGTGACAAAAAGAATTAAATGATTATCAACAAACATTGAAGTTAAATTCGTTAATTTAGAAAATCCTCTAATAGCGATAATTACAATAGGATGTATGATATAAATCCAAAGTGTAACATTTCTTAAATCGATTCTATCTCTACATCTTAATTGAATTAAATAGTTATATAAGAAAAACATGCATGGTATTAGAAATATATACATGCTGTCGTGCTTAACCCAATTAAGTTCATGAATATAGATTGCTTCGATCACCATGCAGATAAGCATAATTATAAATCCCATCATTGATATTGATTTATTTAGTTTAAATTTACATTCACGAACAGCGACTCCCAAAATTAAAAAGATCGGTGCCATAAATATACCATTCCTTGTATAGTCAAAAAAGATAAATAAAAAGTTCATTATTTCTTTTATTACTGGTGTAGCTTGAGCAAAACCAAAATAACTATCACCAAGCAATCCTATTATATAAAGTCCTACTGTGATAATAAATACGGTAACAATTGAATGGTTTTTAAGCAACCATGTTGTAAGCATTATCCCTATGATTGATGCGGGAAAATACCAAAGATGGTAAAATGTTCCATCAAAAATAATCATACGGGCAATCGAAAAAATTGTTACTCCTTCCAATTGTCCTGCATAGATATTAATTGGGATATAGATAAGTATCGCAATCGTATAATAGAATAATAGTTTTTTACATGCTCTACTAGATATCTGATAAGATTTCTTAGATACCACAAAGTAACCAGAAATCATGAAAAAGAATGGAACTGCAATTCGTGCAAGAATACGTGTCAATAAAAAATCTAATTGACTACTTATATTTAACAATGGTGATGTATGAACTGCCACAACAAGTATTGCCGCAACTACGCGAAAATAATCAATTCCACCAAACTCTTTTCTATTACTCATTTATTTGCCACTCCGCTAATAATATTCCTTTTTGATTATCACCAGAAATTGTGTAAATTACATCTTCTTCAACATCAATTATTTTTTCTTCTTTGATTTCTATATACGAAATTTTACCTTCAATTCCATTTATAGAAAACCAATACTTCTTCTCAGGATATTGATATTCACGAATGAACTCTATGTATTCTTCTAATACAATATCTTTTTCATTGATTATTAATGAATGTGGTAGACCAACATAACGGAAATGCCATGGTTCACATCCTATATTTGTGATTGTTTCTTTTGATTTCAAATATCTCTCAATAAATCCAAAAGCTGTTGCCTTCTTTCTAAAAACCTGTGCAATGCCTTCATATGGAAATTCTGGGCAAAGAAAATCAATATTCGGTTTAATAATACCTACATCTATAGCTAATCCTGTTTGATGTTCGCTACATCCTGGTAATGCCACAAATTTTTGTGTGAATTCTAAACCGTTTTCAGCTATTGATTGATTGTAGATACACTCTTGTTCCTTGAATGAACGCCACCCACTCACAAGTGCAATATCGCTCCAACCATCAATAGAATTCATCAACCCTTTCAACATTTCCGTCGCTTCATGTTCTAATAAAATATTGGGATATAAATGACTAACTTCAATTAATTTAGAATAATTAATTTCATTCACTTTATTTTTATGATTTACTAAAATTAAATTTCCTTGATGAATCATTGATTGATTAATCGTTATTTTTCTCATTTTAATGTACCTTCTATTGCTATTGTAATTACTTCCGTCAAGTCTAAACCGATTGCTTTCATCATAGATGGAAATCGACTATGTGCAGTGAATCCTGGAATTGTATTTACTTCATTAAAATAAATTTCATTATCTTCACTGATAAAACAGTCTACACGTGCAAATCCTTGGCATCCTAAAATATGATAAACACTAGCGCACAGTTCTTTAATTTCTTGTCTTTTTTCAATAGACAGTCTTGCTGGAATATGAATCTTAGAGGTTTCTAATGTATATTTTTCAGTAAAATTGAAGAAGTTTTGATTACATTCAATTTCATCAATTTCACCAATGATTAATTTTTCATCACCTAATATTGCACATCCAACTTCAAATCCTTTTACCTCTTCTTCAATAAGTATTTTTGTATCATAATTGAAAGCTTCTGTTACAGCTTTATAAAGCTCATCACTTGTTTTTATTTTGCTAATCCCAAATGATGAACCTGCTCGTAATGGTTTAATGAACAGTGGATACTTTAATTCAATCGTCTGTTTTAAAATATTCTCAAATGAATTAAGGTGTGAGAATACAATTCCTTTAGTAACTCGAATGCCGGCGTGTTCAACCAAACAATGTGAACGATATTTATCCATGCACAAAGATGAAGCCAATATTCCACAACCAATTAGTGGAATATTTGATAATGCTATCAACCCTTGAACCGTACCATCTTCCCCATTTGAACCATGGAGCACAGGGAAAATCGCATCTAGTTGAATTGATCGTATTCTTTGATTTTCAATGACCATTAATGAAGAATCTTGTGCATCACATGATAAATATGCTTTTTGACATGATTTATCATTCATCCATTGATTATTTCTAATCTTATTAATTTCTCCATTGTAGTAATACCAAGAACCCTTTTCAGTAATTCCAATCAATACTACTTTATATCTAGTACGGTCGATATTTTCTATCACAGCACATGCAGATTCCAATGAAACATTATATTCAGGTGATTTACCACCAAACATTATTCCAATAACTTTCATATTAAAGTATTCACCCCATATTTTTCTAAGTCATACCCAATGACACATTGGTTTTCATATACAAACTCTTCTTTAATGAGTTTGCCTGAATCATTTTGAATAAATTTTTTCCAGACTTCTACTTTTTCGACAGTTGTATCATTCTCTTTGTAGTATCTTAAATTTCTATTTTCTATCTCATATCTTATTTTGCATTCCTCATTTGAATATAAATATCCATTGATATTTGTATCATCAAAATAAATACCCAATTGAAATGTCTGTTCAGAGTTATTTTTAACTTTCAAGTCAATCCATCCATCCGCAATTGTTGCGTCAATTCCTTTTACACAATCACCTGAAAGTTCTGGAAACTCTTTAATACGATGCCCCTTCCTTTCTACAATTGTCAGTGGTGAATGTAAAAATAATTGAAATAGTAAATTACTTAATTGACATAAACCACCCCCAACTGCAGGTATAGTTTCTCCATTCACAACGGTTAATCCCTCTTTGTAAGAAATAAACTTATCTGCTTGATGTACTAACTTCCAAAATGAAAATGTTTCACCTGGTCTTATTAATAACCAGTTAATTGGTAATGCAGCCAGTTTAAGATTAAATACTTTATTTTCTTGATATTTAAAATCAAATCCTGTTTCGTAGTTATACATAGGTGTTTTAATAGATGCACAAAGATAAGGTAAGCGATGTTCATCTCTATTACATGCATATTGATTTCCATCCATTTTCATTTTCATATAAAAACAGAATTGTCTTTGCTTTTGGCGTAATGGTAATAAAAACGGAAATTTTTGCGTTATTCTTTTTTTCATTTCTTCTTTCACCCTTGAGAATATAAAAGTCTCAACCTTGTACCTACATCGTACTAAAGTTGAGACTTTATTTTATTTGTTTATTCTTAAACAGTTACTACTATTTTATAAAGTAATTCTTACGAATTTCTTACGCCATTTTTGGAAATATAACAACGAATTGAATTTTCTCGTTTTCGCTTTCAACCATAATATTACCACCATGTAATTCAATTATTTCTTTTGCAATCGCAAGACCTAGTCCAGTACCTCCTGTGGAGCTTTGACGTGAGTTATCCAAACGGAAAAATTGTTCAAAGATACGACATAATATTTCTGGGGGGATGGTTTTCCCTGAGTTAGTTATTTTAAATTCAAGATTATCATCATTATTTTTTATACTTAAAAGTATTTTGGTATTCTCAAAACTATAATTTATTGCATTCCTAATTAAGTTATCAAAAACTCGTTCAAGTTTGTTAGAATCGCAGACATAATAAATATCATTTGGAATATCTAAATCAAACTCCAAGTTCTTTTCTAACAAGATTGGAGTAAACTCATATGCAATTTGTTGAAGCATAACGCTAATATTTGTATTTTCTTTTTGTAAAATTTGGGTTGTTAGATTAAATCGTGTAATTTCAAAAAATTCATTAACTAAATATTCTAACCTTTCTGCCTTATTTAGTGCAATATTTGTATATCTTGCTCGCATTTCTGTTGATATATCTGGTTCATCTTGTAAAAGTGTTAAATAACCAATAATGCTCGTTAAAGGCGTCTTTAAATCATGTGCTAAGTAAATAACTAAATCATTTTTTCGTTTTTCGGCATCTTTCGCCACAATTGCACTTCTTAATGTTTGTTCACGAACTAGATTCAACTCATCTTCCACTGATTTAAGATTTTTTGAAAGTCGGATTGCCTCATCACTTGGATTCGCAATATCTCTTGCAGCTTGAATAATTTCATTTAAATAGCGAATAGGTTTATTTAAGTAATATGCCGTTATTCCGACAATTCCGCCTACATAGACTGTACCTACAATAATTGCAAAATAATCTAACATTCCCCTTAAGAGTTGATAGAGTGGATCTGAATTATGCCAAACCCTTGATGATGCTAATGTAATCGTCATTATTACAACTGCCGGAAATCCCACCAAAAATAACGCTAAAGTAATTACATAGCGAAGAACAATTTGATTTCCAATTTGATTTTTTGTTTTATTCAATTGTATACCCCACTCCCCACACTGTTTTTACATATTTTGGTTTACGCGTAGGTTCTTTCATTTTTTCTCTTAGTCGAGCAATATGTGCCATAACAGTATTGTTGCTATCAAAATACTTCTCTTTCCAAACCTGCTCAAATAATTCTTCTGTACAAACAACCTTTCCTTGTCTTTCTGATAAATACCACAAGATATCAAATTCGATTGGTGTTAAGAATATTTCTTTACCATTCAAATTACATTTACGGTTGCTTTTACATATTTGTAGTGCACGAATATTTATTTCATCAATTTCTTTTTCTCGTTCATGTTGATTGTAGCGAGTATACCTTCTCAATTGCGTTTTAATACGCGCTACTACTTCTAAAGGATTGAATGGCTTAGTAATATAATCATCCGCCCCTAATGTTAGACCCGTGATTTTATCCATGTCTTCATTTTTAGCTGTCAACATTATGATTGGAAATAAACATTTCTCTCTTATCTTTTTACACAATGTAAAACCATCCATATCTGGTAGCATTACATCTAGAATAGCTAAGTCTATTTGTTCATGTTGAACACAATCCAATACATGTTTAGCATCGTAAAACTTTATTACATGATAATTTTCGTTATTTAAATAGACTTCTATTAAATCTGCAATTTCTTTCTCATCATCAACAATCAAAATAGTCTCTGCCATAATTTCCCCCTAAATCTTCACTCTTATTTTACTTATTCTATTTTTCTTTATCAACCTTTCAATTCTTACGATTTTGTGACAAAAGAAAAGAATAACGATTTTTCGCTATTCTTCGTCCATTGAAAGTACTGCCATGAAAGCTTCTTGAGGTATCTCTACAGATCCTACTGCTTTCATACGTTTCTTACCTTCTTTTTGTTTTTCTAATAACTTTTTCTTACGTGTTATATCGCCACCATAACATTTAGCTAATACATTTTTACGTAATGATTTAATATTTGTACGCGCAATTACTTTTCCATTAATTGAAGCCTGTACTGGAATTTCAAATTGTTGTCTTGGAATCAAATCCTTCAATTTAACTGTAATTGCATTACCACGATGATAAGCAAAATCACGATGTACAATAATACTCAATGCATCAATGATTTCTCCATTTAATAGAATATCCATTTTTACAAGTTTACCTTCACGATAGCCTATCAATTCATAGTCTAGTGATGCATATCCTTTAGTAACTGATTTTAATTTATCAAAGAAATCAAATACGATTTCTCCTAATGGAATATCATATTCAATTTGATTTCTTCCATCATCGATATAATGCATATCTTTATAGATAGCACGTTTATTTTGGCAAAGTTCCATAACTGCACCAACATAATCATTAGGAACCATGATTTGAGCTTTAACATAGGGTTCTTCAATATGATCAATACGTTGTACTTCCGGCATATGCGCTGGATTATCAATAGTAATCATTGAACCATCTGTTAAGTAACAGTGGTAGATAACACTTGGCGCAGTTGCGATAAGTGTTAAATTATATTCTCTTTCAAGTCGCTCTTGAACAACATCCATGTGTAACAAGCCTAAAAATCCACAACGGAATCCAAATCCCAATGCCTGTGACGTTTCAGCCTCAAATTGTAAAGAAGCATCATTTAATTTCAATTTTTCTAGTGCATCTCTTAAATCGTTGTATTTATCTGCATCTGTTGGATATAATCCACAATATACCATAGGATTCATTTTACGATAACCTGGTAATGGTTCTTTTGATCCATTGACTACCGTTGTAACAGTATCTCCTACATGAACATCTTTTACTGACTTAATCGAAGCACAGAACCAACCAACCATTCCACATTCCAACTGATCTGTCTTTACTTCTTTAGGTGTTCTAACTCCACACTCTAATACTTCATATTCAGCACCGGTTGCCATGAAGCGAACTTTCTCGCCTACCTTTAATGTACCTTCTTGGATACGTACAAAGGCAATTACACCACGGTATGAGTCATATACAGAATCAAAGATTAAGGCTTGTAAAGGGGCCTTAGAATCGCCTTTAGGCGCAGGAACATGTTTAACAATGCTTTCTAAAACTTGATCTACATTAAGTCCATTTTTTGCTGAGATGAGTGGAGCTTCACTACAATCAAGACCAATAATGTTCTCTACTTCTTCCTTAACACGTTCAGGATCAGCACTTGGCAAATCAATCTTATTGATAACTGGAATAATTTCTA
>NZ_JAVXGL010000078.1:0-8918 GCF_036657415.1 Anaerorhabdus sp.
TAGAAGGCGGAGAGATTGAAAACTTCGCAAAAGCTAATATCACAATCTTTAATTTAAATGATCGCCAACAAGTTCGCTCACGCGAATTCTTATCAAAGGGAAAGAGTACTCCTTTTGAAGGAAGATGGTTACAAAGCAAATGCTTAATGACGCTTGTTGATGGTGACATAGTTTATAGAAAGGGACTGTAATATGAAATCTGTACAAACCTATCGCATACTTACCAATGTAGCTTTGACAAAGAATGTCTTCAAAATGATTCTTCAAGGAGATACAACATGGGTAACTAATCCAGGACAATTCATCAATATCACAGTGGAAAATGGTTACTTAAAAAGACCAATCAGTATTTGTGATTGGGACGATTCAACACTTACTATTATTTACAAAGTTGTAGGAAATGGTACTGAATGGATGGCGAAACAAGAACCAGGTGAAGAACTAGAAATATTAGTAGGACTAGGGAATGGATTTACTGTTGAGAAAAAAGAAAGAGCGTTAGTTGTAGGAGGCGGAGTTGGAGTACCACCATTGTATCGCCTATGCAAAGAATTACTTCAAAGAGGAACTAAAGTTGATGTGATTCTAGGTTTTAATACAAGTGATGAATGTTTCTATGAAGAAGAATTTAAACAATTAGGTGCATCTGTAACAGTTTGCACGGTTGATGGAACACAAGGTATAAAAGGGTTTGTATCAGAAGTAATACAAGATGATTTAAAAAATATTGATTATTACAGTTGCGGACCTTTTCCAATGCTTAAAGCAGTCTTTGATTCATCAAATGCTAAAGGTCAACTTTCATTTGAAGAACGAATGGGTTGTGGTTTTGGAGCATGTATGGGGTGTAGCTGTAAAACATTAACAGGATATAAACGAATTTGTGTGGAAGGACCAATTATGAAAAGTGAGGAAATCTTATGGACAAAAGACTAAGTGTACATTTAGGTGATTGGAAATTAGATAATCCTATTATTCCCGCGAGTGGAACATTTGGATTTGGTTATGAATTTGCACAATTTTACGATATAAATGAATTAGGAAGCATCGCAACTAAAGGAACTACAAAAGATTCAAGATTTGGGAATCCAACACCACGAATTGCAGAATGTGATCGTGGAATGATTAATGCAGTTGGACTTCAAAATCCTGGAATTGATGAAGTAATCCATTCAGAATTTAAAAAATTAAAAGAAGTTTATCATAAAAAAGTTGTCGCAAACATTTCGGGATTCTCGATTGATGAGTATGTAGAATGCGCAATAAAAATGGATAAAGAAGATATTGTAGGAATTTTAGAAATTAATATCTCTTGTCCGAATGTAAAACATGGTGGAATGAGTTTTGGAACTAGTCCTGAAAATGCTGCTGAAGTGACAAGGGCAGTAAAAAAAGTGACTACAAAGCCGGTCTATATTAAACTATCACCAAATGTAACAGATATTGTGCAAATTGCAAAAGCGGTGGAAGAAGCCGGTGCAAATGGAATCAGTATGATTAATACACTCCTTGGAGCACGCTTTGATTTGAAAACAGGCAAACCAATAATTGCTAATGTCATGGGTGGATTTAGCGGACCAGCAATTAAACCAGTGGCACTACGTATGGTTTATCAAGTATATAAAGAAGTTAAAATACCAATTATTGGTATTGGTGGAATTGCGACAGCAGAAGATGTTATTGAAATGATGTATGCAGGAGCAACTGCAGTACAAGTTGGTGCAGAGAATTGTCGTAATCCATATGCTTGTAAAGAAATTATTGATAACTTACCATCATTAATGGATAAGTTAGGTATAGAAAAGTTAGAAGACATAATAGGGAGGGCTCATCAATGAGAGAAAGAGATGTCATTATCGCATGTGATTTTTCAACAAAAGAAGAAACATTAAATTTTTTAGATTTATTTAAAGAAGAAAAACCATATGTAAAAATTGGACAAGAACTATTTTATGCAGAAGGACCAAGTATTGTACATGAAATTAAACGTCGTGGGCACAAAATATTTTTGGACTTAAAACAACATGATATTCCAAACACAGTTTATAAAGCAATTAAAAATCTTGCAACATTAGGTGCGGATATGTTAAATGTTCATGCTGCTGGAACAATTGAAATGATGGCGGCAGCACAAAAAGCAGTTGATGAAGTAAATCCAAATATAAAACTAATTGCAGTAACACAACTTACAAGTACATCGGAAGAAAAAATGAGAGAAGAACTTTGGATTGATCATAGTATCAATGATACTGTAGTACATTATGCTAAGAATGCTGAAAAAGCAGGACTTGCAGGTGTTGTTTGCAGTCCATTAGAAGCAGGACTTATTCGTGAAGCTTGTTCAGAAAGCTTTATTACAGTGACACCAGGAATTCGTTTTAATGATGCTACAAAAGGTGATCAAGTTCGTGTTACTACACCAGCTCAGGCACGTGAAATAGGAAGTGACTACATTGTAGTTGGGCGTCCAATTACAGGTGCAGAAAACCCTGTTGAAGCTTATCGTCGATGTGTAAAAGAATTTGTAAAAGGAGAATAGTCATGGAAAAATTAATCGCAAAAGATTTATTAGACATTCAAGCAGTATTTTTAAAACCGAATGATCCATTTACATGGGCAAGTGGAATCAAAGCACCTATTTATTGTGATAATCGTCTTACTTTATCAAATCCTAAAGTAAGAAGAGATGTTGAAAATGCACTCGCTGAAATCATTAAAAAACATTATCCTGAATGCGAGGCTGTCATGGGGACTGCAACGGCTGGGATTGCGCATGCAGCACTAGTAGCTGAAATTTTAGATTTGCCAATGGGTTATGTACGCGCAAGTGCAAAAGACCATGGACGCACAAATCAAATTGAAGGTAAATGTGAACCAGGTACAAAAGTTGTAGTTGTAGAAGATTTAATTTCTACTGCTGGCTCTAGCATTGATGTAGTAAAAGTACTACAAGAAAATGGCGTGGAAGTTTTAGGAATTGCTTCTATATTTACATATGGAATGAAAAAAGGTATTGATCGCCTTGCGGAAGCAAATGTAAAAAATGTAAGTGCTAGTAACCTTGATGTACTTGTAGAAGTAGCAGCAGAAATAGGTTATATTCAACAAGAAGATAAGGAACGCTTATTAAAATTTAGAGATAATCCAAGCGATGAAAGCTGGATGGTGAAATAGCAAAAACCACTTCGGTGGTTTTTAAATTATTATTGTTACTTTAAGGGGAGAATATTTTATGCGAAAGAAATTTGTAATTATATTCATTACTTTATTCATAGTAGGTATTATGGGTTTTCTATTTCTACAGTCTATCGATATTAAAGAAGAAATTATGAATTCTTCACAATCATACATAATAAAATGTACATATACAGCATCTGATACCGATTGTTATCGTGTTGATTTTACTACGGAAGATGAAATACAGGAGCTTGCAAAGACATTTGATAACCAACGATTATTTCCAATACCTTTTGTAAAAAATGGTCACAGTTATCCGCTAACAACGTATCATCTAGTCACAAATGGTAATACTGAGAAATGGATTGAGTTATATTCCGATAGTACACTGTTAGTGAATGGAAATGGGTACTTCAGTTTTGATTTCAACGATTTCTATAATAAGATTGAACAAGGCTATATGACAAAAGAACCTGTAGAAATATGAAATGAGTCCACAAAGTGGACTCATTTTTGTTTAGAAGTTCTAGATAAGTTAAATACAGTAAGAATGAAAAATACAATAGTTATAACAATCATAAATAGTATGTGATGGATTGGCTCTAGCGTAAAATCACCAAATTTAAATACAACACCAACACTTTCTTTAAAACCATTTAAATATTCAACAGGTAAATTGGTGAAACTTGTTTTGAGTGGTTCTTGTAGAAAAAGCTGACGTAAGAGTACTGCAGAGTGAGCGGTGGGGAATGATTTAATAATAAATTGGACGTATTCGGGTAAAGAGCCAATGGGTAAATAAACACCAGTTAGAAATCCAATCAATGTACCTAGTATTGTACTAGCGGTAGACATGGCACTAAGATTGTTAAAAAAACTTACAATGAAGAATACAATTGTGCTGGACATTAAACTAGATAATAAAATAATAAATAGGATCTGCATAATTGTGATTAGAGAAAGAAGAGTTGCTCCTTGTGATAATAAAAATAATTCTCCAACAAAGAAGGCAACGCTACTCATGAGACTACCTACAATAAAAGCGCAAAGTATATAGCCACCTACAAGTTTATAATGAGCAATAGGTGATGAATTAAAATCATTAATGACTTTATGAGCTCTGTCTTCGACAAACAATTCAAAGGCACCCATTGTTGTGGTAATCGATGTAACGGCAACAATACCTGCTATTACCCAACTATACATAAGAACATCAACATCTTTGACATCTAAACCATTTTTAAATTGATCACCTAAGAAAACAGCATAAAGTAGAATAATAATGAAGACACCCATTAATGAAAAGAAAACGGTACTTTTTTGTCTAAAGTATATCTTACAATTTCTAATCGCTAAATTAATCATAGTTTTCATCTCCCTTGGTAATTTCAATAAAGGCATCATTCATAGAACCATGAATAACCTCAAAGCTTTCAATGAAAGGTTCAACTTCTTGGAGTAGTGGAATGATTTTCTTTGTGTCTTGAATATTCGCAATAATTAAATTATTTTTGACTAGAAATGAATAATTGTAGTGCTCTAATAATGATTGAACACTCATTGAATCAAGAGGCTTAATCCGCAATGTGTCTTGACTAAATTTTTCTTTCAAATCGTAAGGTGTTCCTTGCGCAATAATTTTTCCATGATTAATGATAACGATATAATCTGAAGTTGCAGCTTCTTCCATGTAATGGGTAGTTAAGAAGATTGTCATTTGATATTCTTTTTGTAATTTCGAAATAGTTGACCAAACTAGTTCTCTTGTTTTTGGATCAAGACCTGTAGTTGGTTCATCCAAAAATAAAATAGTTGGCTTATGAATTAATGCTCGTGCAATATCAGCACGTCTTCTTTGCCCACCTGATAATTTTCCATAAGGACGATTAATAAAGTCTTGGATATCAGTTGCTTGAATGACAAATTGTAAGGATGTTTTTAATTCTTCATTGCTTAGATTATAAAGTTTTCCGCGTGTAAGAATGTTTTCTTTGACTGTTAATAAGGGATCAAGGATACTTTCTTGAAATACAACACCAATCTTTGAACGAATTTTTTCATCATCAATTCCTAATACACAATTGTCGATAATCACATTTCCAGAATTCTTTTGTAACAATGTGCATAGCATATTGATTGTGGTTGATTTACCAGCTCCATTTGTCCCAAGGAAAGAAAATAACTTTCCTTTTTCGACATAGAAACTAATATCATCAACAGCATTGATATCTTTAAATGTTTTCTTTAAGTTTTCTATAGATATAATTTTTTCCATTTCTATCACCTCGTTGGTAGTTTATGTTAATTGGAAAAGGTATACAAGATGGCTAACAGTAAGATGACTAGAGAACACAATAAGTTGACTAAAAGGGCGATTGTCTTTGCACAATAAAAAAGACTTGTTCAATATCTCAAACAAGTCTTTATGATTTAATCCAGCTTCTTTCTTTTTTTAATAGCTTCATTTATTGATTCAGCTAATTCATTATTCATATAAACGGTGTAGGCATAGGTAAGTGGAAAGCAAAATAACATAGTAGGTGTTATTTCCCACAATCCAAATAATGAGAATGAAATAATATTGAAATTTGCACAAGCAATAAAAACAACAAAATAACAAATAAGAACTCTAATTATCAAGTCTACTAAAAAAGAAGAAATATCAAAGTAGCTTAATAGTTTATCAGAAATTTCCATGAGAACTGCAATGCTTGTCGAAATGATTAATACTTGAATAACCACTTCGTTTGTAATTTCTGGTGCTAAATCAAACGGTCTAAAAAAAGTGAATAGAAGCATCATAATTGTAAAACTGCCAAATATTATATTTAATATTTTTTTCATCGATATGCCCTCAAAATATAAACTTTCTTTTAAAATTTTGAATATAATGTTTTGATACAATTTGTTTTTCATCATTTTGTAACGAGGCTTCAATTCGTCCGCTTAATGATGCTTTTACACTTTTTACAACACTGGTATTTAGAATACAACTTTTACTGATTCTTAAAAAGGATGTATCCATTAATAATTCTTCTAGTTCATATAATTTTTTACTGCATTCATAGACTTCGTTGCCGGTGTACAAAAAAACTTGATTATCAACAGCTTCAAAATAATAAATATCTTCTAGCGGAATCGGTATAGTTAAACCGTCTTTCTGTGCATTGATAGAGAAAGAATATAGTTTAATTTGTTCAATTAAACGTTTTAATCGTTCATCCATGATGCCGCAAGTTATTTTTATCTCTGTTTCTTTGATATCAAGCGATTGTTCTATTAGTAATTTCATATCTATCACACCTTAGGTTTATTTTACCAATCCATAGGAATGATTTCAAACTATATGGCGTAAGTTGACTAAATTGGTAGGTAAGATGACTTATTGTTTGAGACTAAAATAAGTTTCTTTACAAAAATCCATAAGAATTTGTTGGTTGGTTGATTTTTTTAACCAATCCATGAGTATATTTGCGGTATTATATGCTGATTCAACTTGCTGTTGAGTAATGACTCCGTTAACACAAGCATCTTCTAATTCATCTTCGTCAAGTAGGTCAATTTGACCATTAGGAAAAAATACAACATCTAAGTATAAATCTTCAAAACTTGATTCACCATCCGGAAGAATGATATTTTTATTCGTTATATCGAAATAACACTCCAGTAACTCATCATTTTCATTGAACATTGCAGTAATCCAAACATGTGAATCTTTACGTGCAACTTGTAACCATGAATATCCATTATCGGCGATACACTTGCTAGGTGTATCTTTGTTGTAGGAAATATAGAGGGGTTTAGCTAGTTTTTTCATTTGTATTAATCCAGCCTCGGTATTATCATCTATTTCTTTGGCGGTAAATATACATTCTTCAAGTCTCCACCACTCAGACCTTTTCATTGTTTTCGTCTTCATATTTTTTCTTCCTTTGTCATGATATAATTATAGCATTAAAGAGATGGAGGATACCAAATGAAACAAGATTTTCATATGCATTCATGTTATAGCAATGATGGCGAATTTAGTCCAAAGGAATTGTGTGAGTTAGCTCAAAAAAATAATTGTTCAATAATTGCACTAACAGATCATAACTCAGTATACGGCGTTGATGAAATGATAGAAGAAGCTGATAAACTTGGTATACAAGTGATTCCGGGTATCGAAATAGATACTGAATTTGAAGGCATTGACTTTCATTTAACAGTATATGGCATGGATTATAATGATCCACGTTATGAAGCAATTACAATTTATTATACTGAACTTGAAAGAAAAACATCCAAGGAAGCTTTATCATTGTTTGAGGAACATTTCGATGTATTTATAGATCGTATGGATTTAATGAGAATTGAAAAAGATGGTATTTTAGTACCAGAAGATTTGGGTGATTACCTTTTAAATAATCCCAAATATGATGATGCAGAATTTCTAAAAGAATACCGTGCAGGTGCTTCAAGAAGTGATAATCCGTATTTGAATTTCTATTTGGATTACTTCGCACAAGGCAAAGTTGCCTATGTAAAAGACAAAAAAATTGATATTGATTCAATTCTTGAAATGGTTGAGGAAACACAAGGAATTGCCGTGGTAGCTCATCCTGGACATAATTTTAATGGACATTTTGATGTTTTACAAAAATTATTGGATAAGCCTCAAATCAAAGGGATTGAAGTATATAGTAATTATCATACGGAGGAGATGACAAGAACATTTCTAGAATATGCAAAAACTAGAGATTTAGTTGTTACATGTGGAAGTGATTTTCATGGTAAAAATAAACCAGCCATTCAATTGGGTCAAATCAAATTTGTACCCGATGATTTTGAATCTGGATTAGTTGACCTTGTGAAAGTAAACTTTAAAGATTAAAACTTTTATTTTGATAGAGACTTTGTTATAATAAATCGGTACTTAGAAGTGAAGGGTGGCGTAAATTATGGGTAGAGCACATGAAGTGCGTGCTGCATCAATGGCAAAAACTGCAGCAATAAAAACAAAATTATACTCTCGATTTGGAAAAGAATTATATATGGCTGCAAAAGCAGGTATTCCTGATCCAGAAATGAACCAAGGGTTAAAAAGAAAAATCGCTGAAGCTAAAGCAAACCAAGTTCCAGCAGATGTAATCAAAAGAGCAATTGAAAAAGCAAAAGGTTCTTCAAATGAAAATTATGATCCAGTTCGTTATGAAGGTTTTGGACCTGGAGCATCAACAATTGTTATTGATTGTTTAACAGATAATGTTAACCGTACAGTTAGTGCTGTTAAAACATGTTTCAACAAAGCACACGCTAAATTAGGTGTTGCTGGTTGTGTATCTCACAGTTATGATACTGTTGGATTATTCTCATTTTCTTATGAAGAAGAGGAAACAATGTTAGATGCATTGATTAGTGCTGAAGTAGATGTTGTTGACTTAGAAATCGAAGATGGTATTATGTCAGTTTATACTGCACCAACCGATTTTGGTAAAGCTCAAAAAGCAATTGAAGATTTGATTCCTGAAGTGAAATTTGATGTATGTGAAATTACATTATTACCTCAAGAATATGTACAACTTGATTCTGATGAAGATAAAGAACTTTGGGATCGTTTAGTTAATTTATTAAATGATGTTGAAGATGTTCAACAAATTTATCATAACGTTCAAAACTAATATGAATAAGTAAAAGCCACTTTAATTGTTATGAACCCCGTTATTAGGACGAAAGTCTGAAAGGCGGGGTTTTCAAATGAA
>NZ_JAVXGL010000079.1:0-8853 GCF_036657415.1 Anaerorhabdus sp.
ATAAGAAGAAAAATGCAATAACAAATTTTTGTATCCATCCATTGCTTTTCTTTCCAAAATGTAAACTCACCCCGAATGCAAAACAAGTAGCAGCAACCAAGATTATGATTACTTCGTTAGGTACATATGGATTCAAAAATCTTATCAACAATCCACCAATAATTAATACACATAGTGGGTATCCAACATTACGCCAAAAATTGTTCATACTATCACTCCTAATCTTTAATTAGTGTACATGATATTTAAAATTTTATCTACCTATTCTTGATTTTAATCATGATAAAACCTATACTTATACATAAGATGAAAGAGGGATTTGAGATGACTTTTACAAGAAGAGCAGCAAACTTAGTTCCAATTGAAGATACTGTATTTGCAGTAGTAGATTTAGCGAATAAAGAAGCAAAACGAATTGGTATAGAAAATGTGGTAAATGCGTCCATTGGATCATTATATGGTGAAGATGGAACACTTGTCGCATTCAAAAGTGTATTTGAACATTATGACCAAATTCCAGATCGTACCAAAGCAAAATATGCTGCCAGCTTTATTGGAAATGAATCCTATCGTGAACAAGTGTATCAATGGATTACTCAAGGCGCAAATATAAATCTGTCACATAGTGTCATTGCAACCCCTGGTGGGAGCGGTGCAGTCAGCATGACATTCTCAAATATTTTGGATGCTGGTGAAACTGTCATTCTTCCAAATATTGCGTGGGGTAGTTATCGTCTAATGGCTACTCAAAACAATTTTGATGTAAAGACATATTCTTTATTCGAAGAGAATCACTTTAATCTAACTAGTTTCAAAGAGGTTTGTAGTGCCGTCATGAATAAGCAAAAGAAAATCTTAGTTGTTATTAATGACCCATGCCACAATCCGACTGGTTATTCCATGACCCGTGAAGAATGGGATCAAGTAATTATTTTCCTAAATGAGTGTTCAAAGGAAGGACCTGTAATTATTATTGATGACATCGCTTATATTGATTATTCTTATGATATTCCTCAATCAAGAAAAATAATGGAGACATTTAATAATATTAGTGATAATGTCCTTATTAGTATTGCATTTAGTTGTTCTAAGACTTGTACGTCATATGGATTACGCTGTGGTGCGGCAGTACTTCTTGCAAAAAATGCTGATAAAGTAAGAGAAGTAGAAATAGTATTTGAAAAATTTGCACGTGCTATTTGGAGCAATATTCCAAATGCAGCAATGGATAATTTTACTTGGGTTACAACAGATAATTACTTTAGCTTTATGTCTGAGAAACAAAATTATATTGATCTATTAAAGCAACGTAGTGAAATCTTTTTAGAAGAAGCCAAGAAAATAGAATTACCAGTATACCCTTATAAAGAAGGATTCTTCGTTACCGTACAATGTGAAAATAACGAACAACGTGATCGTATCCATGATAAACTAATTAATCATCATATTTTTACAGTAAAGGTTAACTTAGGTATTCGTGTTGCAATTTGCTCATGCACAGTTGAAAAAACTAAAGGCTTAGCAACCGCAATTAAAATATTAATGGACTAACTAAAAATGTTTGAGATTATTTCTCAAACATTTTTAAATAATTTCTTTTATCATTTCAAACTGCATTATAAGAATAGTTGCATGAAGGTCTGTTAAAAAACTTTGCATCTCTAAACAATCTTTATCCACATTAATCATTTTGAAATGCTGAAGTGAAGTATGTTTAAAAAAACTAGATACAATATCTTTCCCAATGCCTTGATGTCTATATTTTGAATGGACTGCTAATTGTGGAAAGTCACCATTGGTTTTGTCTAAAATCCCATATCCAACAAACTCTTGATTAATATAGGCTTTACAATATACAAATTTTTCTTTGACCGCTTCAATAGAATCTCTAGAGTTTTGCCATGACGGATTATAGTCCCAAAACTTTTCTGCACAATACCAATCAGTTTCATCAAAACTTTCAACATAAATCAATTCCGCTTTTGATTTTCTTTCTAAATGAATTGCATCTAATTTCCAACAAACAAATTCTCTTGTGACTTGAAATCCTTCCTTTTTGTAGAGCTCAATCGCTGCAGTGTTTTCTTGCAATACTTCTAAAAGATATTGTTGAACATGTTTTTTCTTTAATTCACTAAGCACAAAATGAAACATTTGGCTTGTTACCCCTCGACGACGATATTCCGGTAACACACCTGTTCCCATATCGTAGCAAGTTAATTTACCTTGCCAATCGCGAAGACCGTTTAGAATTAATCCAATTATCTTCGTATCGTTAAAAGCAGCTACAGAAATTTTTGTACTAAAACCCCTTCTTCTATTTATATCTTGAAATGATTCATAATCTAATGATAGTTTGATTTGGTAATCTGAAAAAGCCTCAATGAAACTATCATATATTACTCTATTATTAACTGAATCTAATGTCTTAAAGTTGTGCATAGGCTAGCCTCTTCAATTTCATTTTTATATAATCAGATTTATAATATTTTCTAATTAATTACTTTGTTGTCTTTAAACATGACTTAATTACTTTTAATAAGATATCACAATCTTCTTTATCAATCCAATAATGTGTAACTACTCGATATTCTCCATCTGTCGCTGGGTTCATCAATATTGATTTTTTATCACATTGTTTTAAGAATTCTTTCGCATTAATTTTCTTCTTATCCAATTTAAAGAAAACCATATTTATTTGAACCTTATCAACATCCACTTCTATACCATCAATAGCATTTAATTCTTTCGCAAGATATTTAGCGTTTTGATGATCTTGTTTCAAGCGTTTTGTCATTTTCTTTAACGCTAACAAACCACAGGCTGCTAACACTCCAACTTGGCGTGTTCCCCCACCAATCATCTTCCGATGACGACGTGCTTTATCTATAAATTCTTTTGATCCTACAATCACTGACCCATAAGGTGCACATAATCCCTTTGACAAACAAAAGGTTACACTATCTGCATACTGAGCAATGTCTTTTGCATCACAGCCAAGCGAAACTGCGGCATTAAATAGTCGAGCTCCATCTAGATGGACTTTAAGATTATATTTTTTAGCCATTTCATAGTTAGCTTTCATGATATCTAATGGGATAACCAATCCATTTGATAGAGCATTTTCAACACTTACAAGTGTTGTATGTGGTTCATGAATATCATTCGGACGAATATTTTTTTCAATATCTTCTGGATATATAAAATCATTATCATGACAAATAACTCTTGGCATTACTTGAGCAATTTGTGCTATTCCTGCTTGTTCATGAACAATAATATGATTATGCCATCCTGTTATAATTTCATCACCACGATCAGTATGTGTCCATATTGATAGTAAGTTTCCCATCGTTCCACTACTTACAAAAAGTCCTGCTTCTTTACCCAATAGTTTAGCAGCTGTCATTTCTAATTCATTTACTGTTGGATCATCACCATAAACATCATCACCTACAAGTGCTTTACTCATTGCATTTCGCATTTCTTGCGTAGGAAACGTTACTGTATCACTGCGAAAATCAATATTTTTCATTCCATATTTTTCTTTCTTCATACCACTATCTCCTTTCACTCTATTATAAAAGACAATCTTTCGATTGTCTTTAGTAAAGCGTACATATTTTTTCTAATTTTTTAGTTTCGTTCACATCAATACAGCGTTGATTGCTTGATCCTCTGAATTTGCATTCTAATGATTTTAGATTCCTATCAAATTTTCCATCAACCAATATATCAATATAGTTCAAGAACTCTTGGATTATTGGACTATTTTTATTTTGCAAAAACTCCCAAGTATATCCTGTGTAGCACCAAACATTCAGCCCCAACGATTTCGCATATTTCGCAAGTAGTAAACATTCTTCTACTTGTTCAAAAGGCTCACCACCAGAGAATGTTATTCCATCGTGATAATTCAAGTCATTGATTTCTTGACATAGTTCATCTATTTCATAAAGTTTCCCACCATCATAGGCATGAGATTCTTTATTATGGCATCCATCACAATGATGTGGGCATCCTTGAGTCCAAATGACCAGTCTTAATCCTTGACCATCTACAACACTATCCGCTTGAAGTGGTGCAGCAAGTCTAATTTTTACCATGTTTTACACGATCTCGCACTTCCGCAAGTTTTGCGTTATTAAAGCGATCAAGTGTTCCTACAAGATATCCTGTAATACGACGTATTCTTTCAAAAGGAATTTCTTCTTCTTGACGATGACATAAAGGACATTCATCATTAATAATTCCATTGTATCCACATACTGGATCTCTATCTAGTGGATGGTTAATAGCACCATACCCAATATTTGTTTCTCGCATCATTCTTACAATTTTTTCGAATGCTTCAAGATTATTTGCGACATCACCATCTACTTCGACATAAGAAATGTGTCCACCATTTGTATATTCATGATAAGGTGCCTCAAGTTGAAGTTTCTTTTTAATATTTATGTCATAGCCAACTGGAATATGGAATGAATTCGTGTAATATTCTTTATCAGTTACTTCAGGAATATTACCAAACATTTCCTGGTCAATTTTGACGAAGCGTCCAGATAATCCTTCAGCAGGTGTTGCAATCAATGAAAAATTAAGACCTGTTTCTTTAGAGAATTCATCACATTTTTCGCGCATATGCTTAACAATTTCTAAACCTAATTCTTGTGATTTCTCGCTTTGCCCATGATGTTCACCCACAAGTGCTGATAAACATTCTGCAAGTCCAATAAATCCTATAGTTAGTGTTCCTTGTTTCAAAACCTCTTCTAATGTATCTTCTAGTCCAAGTTTTTCTGAACCTTTCCAGTTTCCTTGTGCCATCAAGAATGGAAAGTTTTTAACTTTCTTTTGGCATTGAACTGCGAAACGTTCAAGCAATTGTTTTTTAACTAATTCTAGTTTTTCATCAAGTTCCTTATAGAAACCATCGATATCTTTTTTACCTAAACCATGTTTAATTCCTAAACGTGGTAGGTTAATTGAGGTAAAACTTAAATTACCTCTTCCAACAACAACTTCATCTTCTGGACAAGCCGTATTAGCAATTACACGTGTACGACACCCCATATATGCAATTTCAGTTTCAGGAATTCCTTCTTTGTAATATTGTTTATTAAATGGTGCATCGATAAACGCAAAGTTTGGAAACATTCTTTTACTTGAACAACGAATTGCTAACTTAAATAAGTCATAGTTGATATCACCTTCATTAAAGTTATTTCCCTCTTTCACTTTAAAGATAAGAATTGGGAAAATTGGTGTTTCATGATTTCCAAGTCCACTTTCCATTGCAAGTAGTAAATTACGAGAAACCATTCTACCTGATTCTGTTGTACAAGTTCCAAAGTTAATTGAACTAAATGGTACTTGGGCACCAGCACGTGAATGCATTGTATTCAAGTTATGAATTAATCCTTCCATTGCTTGATATGTTTCTTTTTCAGTTTTCGCAAAAACCTTTTCATAAAATTTATCTGTATTATCAACTTTTTGAATATCTTCTAAAGCCTGAATATCATTAGTTATGGCTTGAATTTCTTCTTCGCTATATGTTGATGTGAAATCTTGAAAATCTTGTAACATTTGAATGTAATTCTTTTTAAATGAACATAACGTTCCTTTTGATAAGTAGTAGTCAAAAAGTGGAATGGCTTGTCCACCATGTTGATCATTTTGATTAGATTGAATTGCGATTGCCGCAAGAGAGGCATAAGAACCAATACTCTTTGGTTGTCTTAAAAAACCATGTCCTGTATTAAATCCATCTTTGAATAATTGATCCAAGTTAATTTGTAGACATGTTGTTGTTCCCATTGGATAAAAATCCATATCATGAATATGAATTTCACCAAAATCATGTGCATCTCCAAATGCTTTATCTAAACAATAAGATGTTGTGTAAGCTTTTGATAAAGTACTTCCATACTTCAGCATTAAGCCCATCGCAGTATCTCCATTGATATTTGCGTTTTCTCTTTTTTCGTCAACTTCACTTGCTTCCTTAATTCCAAAGTTTTCAAGTGTTTTCATAAGTTTATGTTCTTTTTGCGAAAAACATTCTCTTGCTAATGTTCTTTTTTGACGATAATTTTTGAATTGCTTATATTCATTTATATAATTATTTTCAATATATGCTTCTTCTACAAAATCTTGAATACGTTCGATTTCTACTTTATTTGTATTTAATTCTTTTATCTTTTCAATTACTGTTTCACAGATTTTTTTAGCCTTATCATAACTATCTGTATTTTTAGAAAATCCTTTTTGAATTGCAGCTATGATTTTTTCGCTATTAAACTGCACGATTCTGCCATCGCGTTTGATTACTTCTAAATTTTCCATATTTCCCTTTCTTGTAGAGAATTAGCTATTCTTCTCTTAGTTAAAGCTTGCTGTTAAATTGAATGTAAAATTGTCACCATCTTTAATGACAGTATCATCGATACCCATACACATTCCTTGTGCTTTACATGATTCATTATTATCTGATTCATATAACCACCATGGTCCAGTTTCTTGAGGTCCTTGTTCAACACCACATAGTGCTTGAATATATCTTCCATATGAACTATCTTCTGTTACCATTTTTAATTCAGGAACTCCTGCTAATGCATCACCTAAAGTCTCTGCATCTGTTTTGATAGTATCGTTAAATAGTTCTTTGTTTCCATCAGTTGTGTCAATAACCACAATATTCAACTGTTTGTTTCCTACTTGCGCTTCATTTGAAGGTAATAATGCTTGTAATCCAAATATTGCTAACACTGCAATTGCTACGATCCCTAAACCTATTAATATTTTCTTCTTCATAATGCTTCTCCCTCGATTTTTTGTAATACTTTTAGACATGGTTCAAAAATAAGAAGACACATGAATGCACTAAGACATCCCTGTATAATTGATGTTTTTAAACCAAGAATAATGTAAAAAATAGTAATTTCTTTGGCAAATAAAATAAATGGTAAATCTAATAATTGCCCAGTTGCAAATGACAATATGCCACAGGCAGCAACTAAAGCCATTGGTTTCTTCAACCAAAAATTCTTAAATGAGGCAATTATAAAACTATACGTCGGGTAAATAATTGCATACATCATCGTCCAAATACTAATCCCTTGAACTAGCATATTTACCATTGCAAAAATAAATGATGCAAATACAACTTCTTCTTTTTTAAATACGCATGCAAACAAACAAACCGTAAAAGTTATTCCTTCTAAATACAGTACCTGCGAAAATATGGTAAATATAGCTGATTGAATACTTGCCATAATCGCAATTCTTGTTAGTGTTCTAACACTCATAACTTTTAGAGACAAATTCACTTTCTTTCACGTTTTCTTGTTTGTTTTCGTACAATGCCATTAAAAAGAACAAATTAGATAGAAGGTTGAAAAATTGATGGATATTTTTATTTTTTACCCTATTTGGCTCACAATCAATCTTTGCTAAAATTCGAATAATCGATTTTGTTTCACTTCTAAGACAATGGAGGACTGATGCTCCTCGACATCCACATGGAAGTACAAACATTTTACATGAGCCAACTTTTTCAAGATAATCCTCATACAAATCATTACACATCTTTAAATCTTCCTCTGTAATAGCGCATTTACCACGCATGGATCCGTTTGCATGGTAGACAAGCTCTACAAGAAACTTTAAATCACTGTGTTTCACATCGTGCATTGCTAATCCTATTCTTGAAGCCAACAAATCTGTCGCAATTTCATAATCACACAAAGATGAAGTCTCATACAAATAAGAATATGCACATGCTCTCGCATCTGCCATAAGAATACCCCCTTCTTCAAATAAAAAACTCATTCTTCAAAGAATGAGTGAATTGAAGGCACCTAAACATAAAGCCTCAAATACAAAGCCATACTATGCTTAAACCACCGACGTCTTTCACCCAGAAGAATCGTAAAATCACAATAGGCAGGTCTACCGGCTTAGTATCATCCTTGATTCTTCCTTCCCATACAAAGTACAGTGGATAAATTAGAATCTCGTCAACATCACGGTTGCTGGGGCAGCTAGAGATTAAACTCTATTCCCTATTAAGTAAAACACCTCATTGCTAAATGTATTATAGCATAGAATGAATGATATAAAAGTGAAATACCACATGAAAATAATTTACATTTCTGAAACTTCCTTTACAAAAGAAAAAGTCTCTTGTTTTCAAGAGGCTTTCACTATTTTTCTTCGATTAACTTAATATCTTTATCCAAGATATCTTGAATAAATGCTTCATAAAAGGTTCCTTTTAAACGAGTTTGAGCACGTTGTAATGTTTCCTTACAAAGACGCATATCACCTTTAAAGTAATAACATTTTGCAGCACGATATAAATAAATTCCTTGTGAAAATTCAGCTTGTGCTTTTTTAGCACGTTCTAACATTTCTTCTAGATAGTGATAATTTTTATTAATATTTATTTCGTAAATAAATTCACTTTCTTTCATTACTGATTCATAACTTGTCTTATCTTTGAAAGAATCATATATTTCACGCATACGATTATAAGCTTTTTCTGAATTCTTCGCATCTTTTAAATCAACATAGAACGCAACCTCTTTTTGACGAACATAAAATTCATCTCCTGGGCGAATTCTATACTTATCTAATTCACCAAATAACTCTTTGCTTTTTTCTACTTCTCCTTGCATTAAGTAAGCATCAATCTTCATCATTGCTTGCATTTTCTTAGGAAAGAAAAGTTTTGTTTGCCATGAATTTAATTCATTTAAAAAACCCTCTGCATTATTATCTTGATATAGTAATTTTGTTAATTTCATAATTTGATTTTTAAATAATAAGAAATATCCAAAATAACTAACT
>NZ_JAVXGL010000080.1:0-8802 GCF_036657415.1 Anaerorhabdus sp.
CCCAAGAATACTTCTTTATTAAATGGTTGTTCTGGAAGAACAACTAAGTCAACAATTCCACTTAAGCAACTAGAAGCAGCTAACCAACCAGCATCTCTACCCATTGTTTCAAGAATAAATACTTCTTGACGTGTATAAACATTAACATCTAACCATGTTTGCATTGCAGTAGTTGCGATGAATTTTGCAGCACTTGCAAATCCTGGACAGTGATCAGTAACCATTAGGTCATTATCTACAGTCTTAGGACAACCTACGAAACGACGATTTGTAATTCCTTTAGCTTTTGCATATTCACTTAATGCAGCAACTGTATCCATTGAATCATTTCCACCTGTGTAGAATAATGTTTCAATATCATATTTTTCCATAACTTGAATTAATTTTTCAAAGTCTTGAACATTTTCTCTTTTTAATTTGTAACGACAAGAACCTAAAGCACTTGATGGAGTTTGACGAAGAATACGATTTTCTTCCTCACTCATATTTGTTAAATCTACAAGTCTTTCATTAAGAATTCCTTCAATACCGTTTAATCCACCATACACTGTATCATAAACTTGGTTTAATTGGTTTGCTTTAACTACACCAGCAACTGTTGCATTAATAACTGATGAAGGTCCGCCTGATTGAGCTACTAAACAATTTGACATTTAATTTTCCTCCTAAATTCCAAAATCATTATACACTAAAGCTTTATTCTTTGAAACAATTATCGTCTTTTGTTTCAGGAAATCTCACTTAATTCTTCCCATTGTTTCATTAATTGATTTATTTCATTATGAATTCCATCTATTTCTTCATCGAGAGCATTCATTTTTTCATAATCATGATAATATTCTGGTTCAAATCGTAATGCCCGTTTTTCTTCCAATAAGTTTTCTTTTTCATCGATTAATTTCTCAATTTTTACGATTTCACGTTTTGCATTAATTGGTTTAATCTTTGGTTTTTCCTCGATTACTTCTTGTGGCATTCTTACAATTTCTTTAGCCTTCGCATTTTGTGCGCCTTTTTCAACGTACTCTTCATAACCATATGGATAGAAATGTGCTCCTGTATTATCTAAATACAAAACAGAAGTCGCTATCTTTTTAATAAAATAACGATCATGTGAGACAAAGAGAATTGTTCCTTCAAAATCTGACAATGATTCTTCTAATGCTTCTTTTCCAATGATATCCAAATGGTTAGTAGGTTCATCTAGAATTAAGAAGTTTGAATGTTTCAATAATAGCTTTGCAAATGATAAGCGAACTTTTTCTCCACCGGATAATACATCAACCGTTTTAAAGACTTCATCTGCACTAAACAAGAAACTTCCTAGTACTGTACGTATCGATGTTCTATCCAAATCTGGATATTCATCCCATAATTCTTCTAGTACCGTTTTGCTTGTATTAAATTGGGCTAATTGTTGATCAAAATATCCCACTTCAATTTGATGACCTAATAGATAATTACCTGTAAGTTGTGGTACAATCCCCATAATTGTTTTAAGGAAAGTAGACTTCCCTGTTCCATTAGCTCCTAATATTGCAATACGTTGCCCTTGTAATACTTCTAAATTAATTTTGCTTAATGGGTGATCATAACCGATAACTAAATCTTCAACTTCAAGTACACGTTTACCACCTTTTGTACGTGGTGTAAAATGAGCCTTAAATGTTTTTGTATCACTTTCACCAGGCTTTTCTATTCTTTCCATTCGATCCAAATACTTTATTTTAGATTGAGCGAATGCAGCCTTACTTCTTTTATACCGAAATTTTTCGATAAGAGCTTCTAAACGTTCAATATCTTTTTGTTGACGAATATAGGCTTGTCCTTGTTTCTCTTGATCTAATTTCTTTTGTTCTACAAAAGACGAATAATTTCCTTTATACATTTTCATGATGCCATATTCAATCTCGTAGACGACTTCAGCAATATCATCGAGGAACATTCGGTCATGACTGACTAAAACAATTGCTTTTTCATAGCGTTTTAAATAGCCTTCTAACCACTCAATTGTTTCTAAGTCTAGGTGATTGGTAGGTTCATCTAACAACAAGATATCCGGCTTACTCAATAATAATTTAACAAAAGCCAAGCGTGTTCTTTGACCACCTGAAAAAGTTCCAATTTTTTTTGATAATTCAGATTTTGTAAATCCAAAGCGAGTAAAAACGGTTTCTAATTCAGCTTGATAATTATATCCATTTAGACGTTCAAATCTTTCTTGAACAAGGGCGAACTTTTCCATTATCTTTTCGCTATGATCACTTTTCATAATTTCAGTAATTTCGTCCAATTCATGTTTACATTCAAAAATTGGTTGAAAGACTAAATTCATTTCTTCTTGGACAGTACGGTTTTCATCACTAAAAGTCGTTTGAGCTAAATAACCAACTGTCAAACCATTCATCCTATGAATAGTTCCACGATCTAACTCCAACTCACCTGTGATGCACTTTAAAAGAGTAGATTTGCCACAGCCATTACGGCCTACTATCGCAATCTTCTCAGTATTTTTTATTTCAAATTGGATGTCTTCAAATATGGTTTGTGCTCCAAAATTCTTACATCCTTTATTTATCTGGTAATACATATTATCTCCTATAATTCGATATCTACGATATGTTTAGGTGCTCTTTTCTCTACTGGGGGTAATGTATTATAGCTTGGTGCAATCGCTGTACATAAATACTCATGCGGATGGTTTGCAATTGGTAATTTTGTATCTTCAAAATCAACATACTGTACAGGATAAATATCTTCTTTTTTAAATATGAATGGATGAAATGGTGTTTTAAATGTCCATGTTAAGTCAAAACCAATATAGTCAGAACCTTTATTCAATTTCCCATAAAGATGAGTATTTGACATAAACCAGCGCTTCAAAAACACAGGATTGATATGAAGCATGTCAAAGCCAATCAAGACTGGCATCAAAATTTGATTTAACAAACGAAATGGTAAATCAATAAACTTATTCTTAGTACAATAATCATAGACAAATACATCGACAAAGATTCCATCAGAATCAGTACAACGATTCGGTAATAAAGTATTTACTTCTTTTAAATACGTTCCTTTTTTACGAATCTTCATTCCAGGAATTAAAACATTGTAACGTCTATCTGTATCGAAACATTGAAATGTATATTGCTCTGGCAATTCTTTCTTCAATACTTGGATAAAACGCACATAATCTTCTCTCATCATTGCGATATCTGCATCATCATCCCAAGGAATGAATCCCTTGTGACGTACAGCTCCTAAAGCAGATCCACCATTAAGAAAATAAGGAATGTTATTTCTTTGACATATTTCATCAATATCCTTCAACATACCTAATAGTACATTTTGTACATCGGCGACTGTTATCTCAGATCCATCCGATTTTGTTTTTAATACATATCTCTCCATAAAAGCACCTCGACTACTATTGTAAAGCATTCTTACTATAAATGAAAGTAAGAAAAAGATGCAGTTCCCTGCATCTTAAAAGTTTAAATTTCTTGGAGTTCGTGCGAATGGTATAACATCACGAATGTTTTGCATACCTGTTACATACATAATAAAGCGTTCAAAACCTAGACCAAATCCAGCATGTTTACATCCACCATAACGGCGTAAGTCTAAATACCATTCAAGTCCTTTTTCATGAACATTCATTTCTTTCATTCTTTCTTTTAAAACATCAATTCGTTCTTCACGTTGTGAACCACCAACTAATTCACCTACTGATGGTACAAGTAAATCGCATGCTGCAACTGTCTTTTGATCATCATTCACACGCATATAGAACGCTTTAATATCTTTAGGATAATCAGTTAAGAATACTGGTCCATCGACTATTTTTTCACAGATATAACGTTCATGTTCAGTGTTTAAATCCATACCCCATTCAACTTTATTATCAAACTTAACTTCAGCTTTTAATAAATATTCAATTGCTTCTGTATATGGCATACGCACAAAATCTGAAGTACGCACTTTTTCTAAACGTTCAAGTAAAGTCTTATCTACAAATTCATTAAAGAATTTCATTTCTTCTGGACAGTTATCAAGTAAATACTCAATACATGATTTAACCATGTCTTCAATTAAATCCATATCATCTTGTAAATCAGCAAAAGCCATTTCTGGTTCAATCATCCAGAATTCACTTGCATGCGTTGTTGTATTTGAATTTTCAGCACGGAATGTAGGTCCAAATGTATACACATCACGGAACGCCAATGCGAAAGCCTCTGCTTGAAGTTGACCAGAAACTGTAAGACTTGCTTTTTTACCAAAGAAGTCTTCTTCATAGTTATCGTCTTTACGTGTTGTTACAGTAAATACCTCACCTGCACCTTCTGCGTCATTTCCTGTGATAATTGGAGCGTGAACATAAACAAATCCTTGATTTTGGAAAAATTCATGAATTGCCATGGCTAACGCTGAACGCACACGAAATACTGCATTAAATGTGTTTGTACGTGGACGTAAATGTCCAATTTCACGTAAGTATTCAAATGAATGACGCTTCTTTTGTAAAGGATATTCACTATCACAAGAACCTTCTAAGATTACTTCTGTAAGTTGCAATTCAAATGGTTGTTTTGATTCAGGTGTCAAAACAAATTTTCCAATTACTTGAAGTGCTGTCCCTGTTAAATATTTGCCAACTTCTCCAAAGTTGTTTAATGTTGGTGTATATACTAATTGACAGTTCTTAAAATAAGTACCATCGTTTAATTCAATAAATCCCACTGAACCATTATTACGATTTGTACGCACCCATCCTTCGCATTGTACATACTCAATTTGGTCAATTTCCATACTTTCGCCAGATATCGCTAAATCATAAAGCTCTCTGACTGTCATAAATGTAAGCATCTTTTCTTACCTCCTTATAATATAAAAACGTTCCTAAACAAGGAACGTTTAATTAACGTGGTGCCATCCTATTTCGCATAGAATTCTATGCCTTTTAAACGTTAACGCCGTCAACGAGGTTGTCTACTTAATTCTCCAACCTAGCTCCAAAAGTGTTACGAATCCATGTCTCTTTTTCTAGTTACACCAACCCTAGAATCTCTTTGAAAGACAACACAGCTCACTCTTTTTTCATCGCTAATCTTTTAACGCATTTGTCTCAAATACAAGTTCTTGTATACTTGAAACAACATCTACAGTTTTTACAACAATATTCTCAGGGACTTGAAAGTGCTCATGAGTAAAATCTACTATACCAGTAATTCCATAAGAAATCAAGGTATTCACGGTTTCTTGTACATTGTTTGAAATACATAAAATCGCAATACGACAACCTTCTGGTAATTTTTCTTTTAAGTCATTCATATTATAAACCGGAACTGATGAACCTGTTACTGCCTCTGGATTTATATCAAATGCACATACAATTTCTCCAACTACATTATTCCAACGATTATAGTTTAATAGTGCCTTACCTAAATTTCCAGCTCCTACAAGTATGATTTTTTCATCGAATCCTAATCCAAGTTGATCACTAAAAATCTGAATCAAGCTTTCAACATCATACCCAAATCCTTGCTTACCTAGATTCCCTAAAAATGAAAAATCACGGCGTATTGTAGTAGATTTTATTGATACACATGTAGCCAAATCTTTTGACATTATTCGTTGAACACCATCACCTTGAAGCTTGCGTAAAGCTTTCAAATAGATAGGATAACGTTGCAAAGTTGCTTTTGGAACATTCTTATTTTTTTCCATTTTTATCACCATAATTAATATATCATAATTAGCAAGTTTGTGAAAGATTTATTTAAATGTTCATCTCTTTACAAGGATTTGCACTACAATCTAAGCTTCCAAAAAACTTGTGTTTGAATGCAGTATTACCTGCTGCACCAATCATTGCTGCATTATCAGTACAACACCAAAGTGGTGGTATTGTTAGGTGTACATCTGAATATTTTGCCATTGCTTCAATCATTTTTTCACGCAATCGTGAATTCGCTGCAACGCCACCTGCTAAAACAACTTGCTTGGGATGCATTAACTCAACCGCTTTACAGGTCTTTCCTACAAGTGTATCTAAAGCCGTTTCTTGGAAACAATATGCTAGATCAGCTTTATTAATTTCTTCACCCTTCTTCTCTTCTCGTTGAATCAGTTGAAGTACTGCAGATTTTAATCCTGAGAATGAAAAGTCTAATTCTTTTTCTGTTTTAGGAGTAGGTAAAACATAATGTTTATTACCTTCTTTAGCCAATTTATCAATAGCTGGACCTCCTGGATAAGGAAGACCAAGTACTCGTGCAACTTTATCATATGCTTCACCAATGGCGTCATCTTGTGTTGTTCCTAAAATATCAAAAGACCATTCATCTTTCATGAAAACTAATTCGGTATGTCCTCCTGATACAACAAGTGCTAATAATGGGAATGTTAACTCATCGACAAAGCCATTCGCATAAATATGCCCAATAATATGATGAAGAGGAATTAATGGTTTATTGTACATCCATGCGAGTGTTTTTGCGGCTTGAACTCCCACATGCAATGATCCAATTAATCCAGGCCCTTGCGTAAACGCAATTGCATCAATATCATCCATCGTTACTTTAGCTTGTTCCATCGCTTCCGCTATTACTACAGAAATATTTTCTACATGAATACGTGAAGCTACTTCTGGTACAACTCCACCAAACTTCTTATGTACATTGATTTGACTTGATACGATATTTGAAAGAATTTCATTACCATTTTTTACAATTGAACATGCAGTTTCATCACAGCTACTTTCAATTGCTAATATTATTTGTGTCATAGTTTACCTCCAATTGCCTTCATCATTAAGAAAGCGTCTTCGTGATTATCACTATAATATCCTTTACGAATATTAACTGTAATATATCCATATTTCGTATATAAATTTTGTGCTGCAATATTACTTACACGCACTTCTAACGAACAAGTTTCACATCCATTTGCGACAGAAACTTCTTCAATTTTTTCCATTAACAAAGATGCATAACCTTTACCTTGGCAATCTTTTGCTACACCTATCGTTGTAATCTGTGCCTGTTCATAAAGATTCCAAATACCACAATAGCCAACAACTTCATTATTTTCTTCTACAACAAAGTAATGGGCAAATTCATTTTCTATAAGTTCTCTTTTGAAGTCTTCTTTTTTCCAAGGTAAAGAAAAAAGTTCGGCTTCTAACTGTTCAACGCGATCTAAATCACCTAAATCCATACTACGAATCATATTACTTAACCAAATATTCTTCTTGTGATTTTAGATATTCAGGAACAAGACAATGGATATTTTCTACTTTTTCCCATTCATCTTTTAGTTCAAGAAAAGCCGCCGCTAAATTTGGATAAGAGTCTTCCATTCCTAGTAAAGAAGTATCTCCTACAACATCATGTCCAGCGACAATTTCTTTAATCTCTTCAATTGTATAAACACCTAAATTACCAATACATTTTCCATCTCTATATTGTCCTAAATAGGCTCTATGACTTCGTGCATCAAGCATTGCAAAACAATCTCTTTTTCCAGCTATTAATTGAAGAGAACCTAAAGTAAAACAAGGAACGTTCTTCATTGCGCAAAAAACTTTTGCAATTGTCATCGCAATTCTTACTCCAGTATAACTTCCAGGTCCTTTTGTCACAACAAGTTGATCAATATCTTGTGGGCTGCAATTCGCTTCCTCACAAAGTGTTATAAGTTCCGGAAAGATTGTCTCTGATTGTTGCTTAAAACAAATAGTTTCTTTACTAGCTATTACTTCGTTATCTTTAATCAATGCTAAGACTAAATACTTTTGACTTGTATCCATACATAATGTCATCATAATTGTATTTCTCCTAATAATTCTTCATATGCTTTGCCGTTGGCCTTTAATACAAATTCACGAACTTCTTCTTCAATGAACTTAATTTCAATCTCTAAAAACTCTTCGCCAATCATATCTTGAATATACATTGGCCATTCAATAACTGTTAAGCCATCACCATCAATCATTTCTTCAAAACCTAAATCTTGATGTAATCCTTCTAAACGATACGCATCAAAATGATATAAATCCATACGACCGTGATAAATCTTTAGAATTGTAAATGTCGGACTGCTTACAGTCTTTTCTATATTTAAGCCCTTCGCAATTCCTTGCGTTAATGTAGTTTTCCCTGCACCTAAATCACCAGTAAGCGTAAATACCATATTTTCCTTCGCTAAAAGCCCCAGTTGTTTCCCTAGTTCTTTTGTTTCTTCAGGTTTGTTTGTTTTAAATATTTTTTCCATATATTAACCTCGCATTGTTTATTATAGCACAAATTGAAAAGCACTAATCAACAACTAGTGCTTTATATTCAGGATGCATGTCAAACCACTTAACTGCAAAAGTGCAACTTAGTTTAGCCACACGATTCGAATTTTTCAAGTCCATCGCAACCATGTACATTAACATACCTGCAATACCTTTACCTCTTAACGATTCATCTACAAATGTATGATTTATATCGACAATGTTCCCTTCAACTTTGGGAAAAGTAACTTCTGCATATATTTTCTCATCATCACGATAAACTATACGATTATCAAATACTTCATAATGCATATTGAACCTCCTTAAGTAACTATAATATACGCTAATTTGATAGAATATCCAAGCATTGTGCATAGTATAAAATACGCTAAAAACGCCTAAATCGCTATTGAAATAACATACTAATTACAATAAAACATCTTTTGTAATTTCAAACTTAATAAATAAAAAAGGATTCCATGAAGGAATCCAAGATTACCTGGCAACGAGCTAGTTTCACT
>NZ_JAVXGL010000081.1:0-8743 GCF_036657415.1 Anaerorhabdus sp.
TAAAGTAAATGGAACCAGGACAATTAGTAGTTTAGTAACATATGTTTGAATGATTTATTTTTTAAATTATATTTTTGTAAAAAGTATTTAATTTAGTTGATTTTTAAACATATTACAATAGTTTTAAAGTATTAATGATTTAAAATGATTTAAAACGGGGAATCTGCATGAATTGTGGGTTCCTCTTTATTGTGTTTGGTGGTAAATTATGGTATTTTATTATTGTGAATTTGTTGGCAAAACAGGGAGGATATATGTCGTTATTTAAACATGAAGCAAGACAATTTAAGTTCGATATTTTAAGAGAAATAGCAGAAGAAGCTTTTGCAGATGAACTTGTTGAAGAAAAAGTTCAAGAATACAGTAGAAAACTAATTTCAGGTACTAAAGCTGATTTTAGGTGTTGTGTATACAAAGAACGTGAAATCTTGCGCCAAAGAGCTCGTTTAGCAATGGGTAAAATGGCGAATGATGCAGTAGACTACAATCCTCGTCAAATTGTACAAGTAATTGAAGCAGCGTGTGATGGATGTACAATCCGTAAAATACAAATTACTGATAACTGTCGAAAATGTATGGCTAAGAGTTGCATGGGATCATGTAATTTTGGTGCTATCACAATGGGACCGAGTCGTGCACAAATTGATTATAGTAAATGTAAAGATTGTGGAGCTTGTGCAAGAAATTGCCCATACAACGCAATCGTAGTAACAGAACGTCCATGTTCGCAACATTGTCCAGTCGATGCAATCCGCTGGGATGATGATGGTATTGCGATTATTGATGAAAAGAAATGTATTAACTGTGGTGGCTGTCAAGCTGCTTGTCCTTTTGGTGCAATTGAAGATATTTCTTGGATTGTTCCAGTTATCCAATTATTGCGATTAAAAACACCAACTTTTGCGATTATCGCTCCTGCAATTCAAGGACAATTTGATAACGCAACATTACCGCAAATTAAAAAGGGTATTAAGGAACTTGGTTTTACTGAAGTTTATGAAGCCGCAATTGGTGCAGATGCAGTAGCATATTATGAACAAGAAGAACTACAAGAACACATCGAAAAGGGAATTCCTTTGACAACATCATGTTGTCCAGCTTTTGTAAACATGGCTAAATTACATTTCCCTGAACAATATGAAAAGAATGTTTCTACAACAGTTTCGCCAATGATGGCACTTGCCCGTAAATTAAAACTAGAAAATCCTGATCATGGTATCGTCTTTATTGGACCGTGTTTGGCTAAGAAACAAGAAGCAATGGAAGAATTTACAGCAGTTGACTATGTTCTGACTTTTGAAGAATTAGCAGCGATGCTAGTTTCTCAACATATCTTTTGTGAAGAGCTTGAACCAGATCCAAGTGACTATCCATCAATCTTTGGACGTAATTTTGCCCAAGGTGGTGGCGTTGCGAAGGCTGTTGGTGAAGCCGCTAAGGAAAAAAATCAAGTAGAATTTAAAGCAGTTTATGCCGATGGTTGTTTTGAATGTAAGAAACAACTATTACTAATGAAGGTTGGTAAGTTTGATGGCAATCTTTTGGAAGGTATGTGTTGTACAGGAGGTTGTATAGCTGGACCAGCTAAGATAGAACCACCTAATGTAACAAAAGCAAGAATGAATAAAGAAAATATGGATCATAGCTGCAAAAATATACAAGAATCTCTCAAAGTATTCGACTTTAGCGATGTGCATATGCACCGTGAAAAATAGGAGGAAATGAATATGGTTAAGATTGAAGTATGTATCGGAAGTGCTTGTTATGTAAAAGGAAGTAATCAAGTAGTAACTATTTTACAATCCTTGGTAAAAGAAAACCAATGGGAAGAAAAAGTAGAAATTAAAGGTTCTTTCTGCATGCAATCATGTCAAGGTGGACATGGATTAGGTATTCGTATCAACGGTCGTCAATTATTAGGGGTAGGCTTACACAACGTCGAAGAAGTTTTGAAACAAGAGATAAGTGAAGCTTTATCATGAATCATTACATAAGACTCGCTGAGTCTAATTGTCGAAACTGTTTACGATGCGTACGCGTATGTCCAACTAAAGCAATGACATACCTTGATCATCAACCTAAAATAATTGAAGATGAATGTATTTTGTGTGGTAAATGTTATACTATTTGTCCACATAGTGCAAAGAAAGTTAATAGTGATTTACAATCAGTAAAAGATTGGCTAGCAAAAGGTGAAAAGGTGGTACTTAGTGTTGCACCTTCTTTTGTTGCGATATGGCCAAAATTTAAACAATTAGAAAATGACTTAATTAAAAAAGGATTTTATAAAGTTGAAGAAACCGCAATCGGCGCAAAACTTGTATCTGAATCTTATGCTTACTTAATTAGAGAAGGAAAGATGAAGAATATTATTTCTACATGCTGTCCAGCAGTAGTTTCGTTGGTTGAAAAAGAATATGGTGATTTAGTTGAACAATTAGCACCGATTGTTTCACCAATGGTTGCGCATGGTAAGGATATAAAAAGTAGAATACCAGATGCAAAGGTAGTCTTTCTTTCACCATGCATTGCAAAGCAAAAAGAAAAAGATGATTTACGATTTAAAGATGCTATCGATGCGACAATCAGTATGCAAGATTTAATCTATTTTGTAAAAGAAGATCAAGCTAATGAAGAAATAAGTGAATGGGATGATTTTGATGGAAGCATTGCCCGTTTATATCCGACACCTGGAGGAATAATTAAGACTCTTCCACGTGAAGGTGGTTATAAAAAGGTAAATGTAGAAGGTGTAGATCGTATCAAACAAGTTCTAGATTCAATTCGTTCAGGTATGCTTGAAGGATACTTTTTCGAATTGAGTGCATGTCATGAATCATGTATGGGAGGTCCGTTGTTAGTTCATTGTGAACACAATGAATGGTTAGGACAAAGTGTGATTCGAAGTAGTGTAGATGAGAATAAAAAGATACATGAGCAACAACCAAAAGATGATTTGATGACTGTATGGGAAAATCAAAATATTCAACATCCTGTTCATCGTGATGCAGAAATACAAGATGTTTTATATATGATGGGAAAAACAACAGCAGACAAAGAATATAATTGTGGGGCATGTGGTTATGAAACGTGTCGTGATAAAGCTATTGCAGTCATTGAAGGAAAAGCAGATCCGAAGATTTGTCTTTTGAATGCGCTCGAGCGAGCAGAATCAGTTTCTAACTTAATTATTGAAAATACACCTAATGGAATTATCGTGCTTGATAATGAATGCAACATTGTAGAAATCAATCCAAGTGCAAAAATGTTATTGGATTTAGATATTGTAAATGTTGTAGGTATGCCAATTCAAAGTATATTACCAAGTAATGAATTAATAGAACTTATAAAAAATACGAGAAGGGTTCAATACTATCGTTGTGCATATCCACAATATCATCGTATTCTTGAACATGCGATCATGAAACTTGAAGCAGAAGAATACTATGTAATTATTTTAATGGACTTAACCGTTGAGGAAACAAAAGAAAAAGTAATGAAGCAAATACGTCAACAAACAATTGAAATTACTCAACAAGTAATAGATGATCAAATGCGCACAGTACAGGAAATTGCAAGTCTACTCGGTGAGACTACTGCAAAATCAAAAGTTGCACTTACAAAATTAAAGAAGGCGATGGAAGAGGATGAATAATAAAGTCCATGTAGAAAGCTACTTTAAGTCGCTTAATAAAAAGAATGAAGAACTTTGTGGAGATAAAGTTGAAATTAGAAGAAATGATGAGTCTTTTGTTATGGTATTGGCAGATGGACTTGGAAGTGGTGTAAAAGCAAATATTCTATCAACACTTACAAGCACAATCATTGCAGAAATGGTTTCTTCAGGAGCTTCTTTACAAGATGTTGTTGAAACAATAGCAGCAACACTTCCTGAATGTAAGGAACGTGGAATTGCTTATTCAACATTTACAATTCTCCAAGTCTTTTATGATGGAATGGCACATTTAGTAGAGTTTGATAATCCAGCAACAATATTCATAAGAGATGCACAAATTCTTGAAACAACTCGTGAAGTACGTATGATTGGTAAACGTAAAATAACTGAAAGTACATTTCAAGTTAAAAAGAATGATTCACTTATTATGTTTTCAGATGGAATTATTCATGCTGGAATTGAACAAGCTTTAAATTTTGGATGGGATCATCCACAAGTTCAACAATTTCTTTTAGATTATACAAATCCCAATGATAGTGCTAAAGAAATTACTCGAATTCTATTAGCGAATGTTAATGACTTATATGGTGGTCGACCAGGAGATGATTCAACTGTCGCATGTGCTAAAATACTCGAAGCTAAGGAAACAAGAGTAATGGTTGGTCCGCCACTTGATGAACAAGATGATGCGAAAGTTGTACAACGTTTATTAGAAGCAACAGGGAAAAAGATTTGTTGCGGAGGAACAACAAGTAATATTGTTTCACGCATAACAGGTAATGAAATAGAAATGGAAAGTTTAGTTTCATTAGTATCAGATGTTCCTCCAATGGCATATATCAAAGGTATTGATTTGGTGACTGAGGGTGTCTTAACTCTTCAAAAAGTAAATAAATATTTAAGTCGCTGTGTTGAAAGCCAAGATTATCTTGAAGAATTACTCCTCACAAAGGGCAAAGATGGTGCACTTTGTTTAGTGAAATGTTTCTTACAAGAATGTAGTCAAGTTACTTTTATGGTAGGACGCTCAGATAATCCAGCACATAATGCGATTGCATATTCTACAATATCATTGAATGCGAAAATACAATTAATTCGTGAAATGGCAGAAAATTTAAAACATTTAGGTAAGATTGTATCAATTGAATTATACTAGAATGCAATTGCATTCTTTTATTTAAACTGAGGTAAATTATAAGCATTCATAAATTAATTAGTTTATAATAATACAAGGAGTAGATGATATGAGAAAAGAATTAGATATTTCGTTAATGAAATGGAAAAATAAGCCAACAAATTACGTGGTAGGTAGAAGTCGCGTTATTTTTGAAACGATGCCATTTACTGATTTATGGTCTAAGACATATTATGGATATACACATAATAATGCACATTCATTAACATTTAAGATTGAACAAAACTTTACTTTCTCATGTCATGTACATTATAAATATAAAAAACAATTTGACCAGGCGGGGCTAGTAATCTATGCCAATGATGATAACTGGTTTAAAATATGTGTTGAATATGTTGATGAAAAATCATCGTTATTAAGTACAGTAGTAACCTATCATGGATTTAGTGATCTTTCTTCATATGCAATAGGTAGTGCAGTAGATAGTATGTGGTATCGTGTATCACATTCAAATCAAAATATTTTGGTAGAGAATTCATTTGATGGAATTCATTATAAACAAATGCGCTTATTTCATATGAAGTTTAGAGGTGATAAATTTGAAGTAGGGTTGTTTGCAGCTAGTCCTAATGATTCATCATTTGATGTTGAATTTAAAGATATGATTGTAGAAGATTGTATATTGAAAGAATATAAAGGAGAAAACAAATGAGTGTTCAAGAAAGATTAATCAGGTATTGTAAGGTGAATACACAATCAGACCCCAATAGTGAAACGATTCCATCTTCAAAAAGACAATTTGATTTGGCTAATCTGTTGAAAAAAGAGATGGAAGAAATAGGGTTAGTTGATATTCAGCTTACTGAACAATGTTACTTATATGGAACATTGCCTAGTACACTAGATGAAGAAAGTGAAACAGTAGGATTTATTGCCCATATGGATACAGCACCAGATTTTTCTGGTGAAAACGTAAATCCAAGAATTATTGAAAATTATGATGGTGAAGATATTCACTTGAATGAACAAATTATACTTAGCGTTAATGATTTTCCAAGTATGAAAAATTATATCGGTAAAGATTTAATTGTTACAGATGGTAATACACTTTTAGGTGCAGATGATAAAGCAGGTATTGCAGAAATATTGGAAGCTTGTGATTGGTTAATGAAACATCCTGAAATCAAGCATGGGAAAATCAAAGTTGCATTTACACCCGATGAAGAAATTGGCCGAGGAGCGGATTGTTTTGACGTAGCTGGATTTGGTTGCGATTTTGCCTACACATTAGATGGCGGTGAAGTACACATTGTTGCGGATGAAACATTTAATGCAGCTAGTGCAGATATTCATATTAAGGGATTTAGTATTCATCCAGGATCTGCAAAAGATAAAATGATTAATGCATTGAATATCGCTCAAGAATTTCATGCATTGTTGCCTAAAGATGCTCGCCCAGAACATACAGAGAGACGTGAAGGCTTCTATCACTTACATGATATGAGTGGAAATGTTGAAGAAGCTAATCTTCATTATATTTTAAGAAATCATGATTTAAAAAAATTAGAATTACAAAAAGAATCACTCACTCTAGCAAAAGAATATATTAATAAACTATATAAACGTGATTTAGTTGATGTTGTAATTCATGATGAATATCGTAACATGTACGAAATTCTTAAAGACAATCCAAGACCTGTAGAAATTGCGAAGAAGGCATTAACAACCCTTGGTTTAAATGTTGAAATGGAAAGTATACGTGGTGGAACGGATGGTGCTACTCTTACATTCAAAGGATTACCATGTCCAAATCTAGGTACAGGTGGCGGAAACTATCATGGACGTTATGAATACTGTTGTATTCAAGAGATGGAACAAGCTGTTCAATGTATATTGAACATTGTTGAATTAGTTTCAACCAAGGAGGGTCTATGATTTATACATGTACACTCAATCCATCACTAGATTATTATATGGAATTTGCAGAGGATTTAAACGGATCACATACTAACCGTAGTCAACTTGAATATTTTGAAGCAGGTGGAAAAGGAATCAATGTTTCAATCGTGTTAAATAATCTTATGATACCTTCTCGTGCGGTTGGATTTCTAGGAGGATTTACAAAAGACTTTTATATTAATTTGCTTCAAAGATATGAATATATTCAACCGAGTTTTACATATATTGAAGGGCATACACGTATTAATGTAAAAGCGAAAACGAGTACTGGAGATGTTGATTTAAATGCTGCCGGTCCATATATTATTGACAAGAGTATGGAACAATTGAAAAATAGACTTGATCGTTTAGATGAAAATGATATTTTAGTTTTTTCAGGGAATAGTCCAGAATACTTGCTTGAACAAATTGAAGATATGATTCGCATGTGTTCAGAAAATGGAGTTCGTATTGTTTTAGATACAAACCCGACAATTATACAACGTTGTTTGAAATATAATCCGTACTTAATCAATCCGAGTCTTTTAGAACTTTCACAAATTGTGAATCGTGATTTGACTGGAGTAGATGAAATTATTGAGGCTGCTAAAAATTGTGTGCGACAAGGCGCTAAGAATGTAATGGTTCGACTAGAAGCGGATGGCTCAATTTTAGCTAATCCAGAAGGTGTATTTAAAGCTTCGCATCTAGGTAAAGAAACAATTCATGTTAATACCGTTGGAACTAGTGATGCAATGGTTGCAGGATTTGTAATGAGTTCACTTCGTACACCAAAACCACTAGAATGTTTCAAGTTTGCGAACTCTTGTAGTGAGGCAACAGTATTTTCAAAAAGTTTAGAAATTCGTGATAAAGTAAATGCACTTTACGATCAAGTACAAGTAGAAAAACTTCAAGATTTTTAATTGTGTAAAATTATGTGTTTATCTTGTTTATGAAATTTATTTTTGATAAAATGAGTATCCGAAAGAAGGTAATTATGAAAAAAATATTTATTATTGCACTTGCATCTCTATTATTATTTGGATGCTCGTCTGAACCTGCTCAAACGTCCTCTAAGCCAACTGAAAAAATTGATGTATCTACATTAAATATTCTTGATTTAGGTGCTGAGACGGCTGATATGAGCGGATATACGCTACTTACTGATACAAAACATGTGTTCAAAAAAATTACAATGGAAGAATCTATCCGTTTATTTGAAGAAAAAGGTTCAGGTCTTATCTACTATGGACATGATCAATGTGCCTTTTGCCAACAAGCAGTTCCAGTTTTAAACAATGCTGCTCGTCAAATGGGTGTTGATATCTACTATGTTGATGTCTATTCAAAAGACGGATACAGTGAAGAAATTTATGCGAAATTAGTGGATATTATCAAAGATCATTTGAAAGTTGTTGATGGAGTACCAACATTCTATGTACCACAAGTATTTGTCATTAAAGATGGTGAAATTGTTGGTGAACATTTAAGTCTAGTAGATTCATATAACATTAATGAAGATGGCGATATGAATGAAAAACAACGCAATGAACTTAAGAAAATCTATATTGAAATTATTGAAAAACTACGTTAATCGTAGTTTTTTCTTTTGAATTACGATTTTATATGACGATTACAAACTTTCTTGGTAAAATATAAATATAGAGCATCACAATTTCAATTAGAATCAATTTTTGTTAAACTACACTTAGAGGTGATTAAAATGAAAAAAATCAAAATGTTTATGTTCGAAGCTTGTCCACATTGCAAAAAAGCAAGAGGATTTTTAGATGAATTGTTAAAAGAAGAAAAATATAAGGATATCGAAATTGAAATGATTGATGAAAAATTGCATCCTGAAATTGCGGATACATATGATTATTATTATGTACCTACATTTTATGTGAATGATGAAAAAGTTAGTGAAGGCTCAGTGACTTTTGATCAAGTAAAGGCAGTTTTAGACAAGGCACTATTATAGTATGTTTTGG
>NZ_JAVXGL010000082.1:0-8683 GCF_036657415.1 Anaerorhabdus sp.
GGAAGTACAATAACACAACAAGTTGCGAAGAACATTTACTTTAGTAATCGTCCTTCGTTGACTCGCAAAATCGCGGAAGTTTTCTTTGTATGGGACTTAGAAGCGGATTATACAAAAAAAGAAATTTTTGCAATGTATGCAAATATTATTTATTATGGTGATTTATATTATGGTATTAAGCCAGCGAGTGAAGGTTATTTCAATAAGTCACCGAGTGATTTAACATTGTATGAGGCAACCGTTCTAGCAGGATTACCACAATCCCCAAGTAGATATCAATTAAGTAACGGTTATGAGTTAATCAATCGACGACAAAAACTAGTTTTGGAATCAATGGTTGAATATGGCTATATTACTGAACAAGAAATGAATGATGTTTTGGCACAACAACCTAAATAATAAAAGGGATAATTCCCTTTTTTATTTTTCTATTTCTATTTGACAGTAGTATAGTTTTGGTATAAATTAGTGTAATTTTCTTTATTTATGATATGATAATGAACGTGAGGAAATAGATATGAAAGAAATCGTAGATGCAATTGGAATGTCGCGTTCAATTACTCGTATCGCGCATGAAATTTTAGAAAAAAATAAAGGAACAGATAACCTGGTTTTGATTGGTATAAAAACCAGAGGTGAACATCTTGCGAAGCGTTTAGCTGAGAAAATAAATATGTTTGAAAATGTTCAAGTTCCAACCGCAGCATTAGACATTAATTTTTGGCGAGACGACGAAAAGAAAACAATAGGTGAGATTCCAAGTTTAGGTATCGACCTAAAGGGGAAAATTGTTATTCTCGTTGATGATGTTTTATACTCAGGACGAACAATTCGTGCAGCAATGGATGGCATCATGTACTATGGACGTCCCGAAGAAATTCATCTTGCGGTTTTGGTTGATCGTGGTCATCGCGAATTACCTATTCGTGCAGACTATGTAGGTAAGAATTTACCAACTTCAAAAAAAGAAATTGTCTCTGTAAAAATGGTTGAAACAGACGAAATTGATAGTATTTGTATAGAATCATAAAATACCGTGAACATTCTCGGTATTTTTTTTGTTAAATGTTGCGGATAAACTTTCAAAACAAAGATATTTAGTCTATAATAAGTATGTTTAAAACACTAGGAGGTTTATGATGAGTAAGACATCAAAAAAAGTTTTCCAATCAATGGATGGAAATACTGCCACTGGTCACATCGCGTATGCGTTTAGTGAAGTAGCAGGAATTTATCCTATCACACCTTCTTCACCAATGGCTGAAGTAGTTGACGCTTGGGCATCACAAGGTCGTAAAAACTTATTCGATACAACTGTAAAAGTTGTAGAGATGCAATCTGAAGGCGGAGCAGCAGGTGCTGTTCATGGAGCTCTTCAAGGTGGAGCATTAGCAAGTACATTCACAGCTTCTCAAGGTTTATTATTAATGATTCCTAACCTTTACAAAATGGCTGGAGAATTATTACCAGGTGTTATTCACGTTGCAGCACGTGCATTAGCAGGTCGTGCATTAAACATTTTTGGTGACCATGAAGACGTATATGCTTGTCGTCAAACAGGTGTACCAATGATTTGTTCTCATTCAGTTCAAGAATGTATGGATTTAGCAGGAGTTGCTCACTTAGCAGCAATCGACGCATCAGTACCATTTATTCATTTCTTTGATGGATTTAGAACTTCTCATGAAATTCAAAAAATTGAAGTAATGGATTATGACTTCTTAAAGAGTCAATTAGATATGAAGAAAGTGGAAGCATTTAAAAAGAATGCATTAAATCCACATACAAATGCAGTAACACGTGGTGGTGCTGAAAATGATGATATTTTCTTCCAAGGAAGAGAAGCACAAAATGAACACTATGCAAAAGTTGCTGATGTTGTTGCGAAATATATGAAAGCTATTAGCGAACATACAGGTCGTGAATATGCTCCATTTACATACTATGGTGCTAAAAATGCAGATCGCGTTATTATCGCTATGGGTTCAGTAACTGAAACAATCAAAGAAACAATTGATGCTTTAGTTGCTAAAGGTGAAAAAATCGGTTTAGTTAAAGTTCATTTATACCGTCCATTTGCTACTGATTATTTATTAAAAGTATTACCTAAGACAGTTAAAAAAGTTGCTGTTCTTGATCGTTCAAAAGAAATGGGTTCTCGTGAACCATTATACTTGGATGTATTAAATGCTCTTAAATCTAACAAGAAACTTGTTATTATTGGTGGACGTTATGGTATGGGATCTAAAGATACTAATCCAACTCACATCAAGGCTGTTTACGATGAATTAAAGAAAACAAATCCAAAAGAAGAATTCACAATTGGTATTGATGACGATGTTACTAAATTATCATTAAAACCAGCTAAATTAGTAATTAAACCAGACTATACTTCATGTTTATTCTATGGTTTAGGTTCTGATGGAACTGTTTCTGCTAATAAAAATGCAATTAAGATTATTGGAGATAACACAGATTTATATTCTCAAGCTTATTTTGCATATGATTCAAAGAAAGCAGGAGGAGTAACTCGTTCTCACTTACGTTTTGGACCTACTCCTATTCATTCTACTTACTATGTAGATAATGCTGACTTTGTTTCTTGTTCACTTGATGCTTATGTATTCAAATATGACATGATTCGTCCTCTTAAAAAAGGTGGAACATTCTTATTAAATACAACATTTGATGCTAAAGATATCGTTAAACATTTACCAAAACGTATGTTAAGAGATTTAGCAGATAAAAAAGCTAAATTCTATATCATTGATGCAACTAAGATTGCTCAAGATATTGGTATGGGACGTCGTACAAATACTATTCTTCAATCAGCATTCTTTGCATTGAATGAACAAATTATGCCTTATGCTGAAGCAGTTGATTATATGAAAGCTGCAGCTAAAAAATCTTATTCTAAGAAGGGTGATGAAGTTGTTCAACTTAACTACAAAGCTATCGATGCTGGTAGAGATGGATTAATTGAAATCCCTGTTGATAAAGCTTGGTCAAACTTAAAAGTTAAAGATATTACTTCAAATACTAAAGACAAATACTTTGACGAACACGTTGCAGTTATCAATGCTTTAGGTGGATATGATTTACCAGTTAGTGCATTCACTAAGAATAACTTACTTGATGGATCAATTCGTAACAATGTTGCATTCAAAGAAAAACGTACAATTGCTACTCAAGTTCCTACATGGGATCCAAATAACTGTATCCAATGTGGATTCTGTAGTTATGTTTGTCCTCATGGAACAATCCGTACATTCTTATTAACTGATACTGAAGTTAAAGATGCACCAATGCCATTTAAGACAATCCCAGCTATGGGTAAAGATTTAGAAAAATTACAATACCGCGTACAAGTTTCTCCTGCAAACTGTGTAGGATGTGGACTTTGCGTAACTGAATGTCCAGGTAAAGCTGGTAACAAGGCTCTAGAAATGGTTGATATTAATGCTAAACTTGATCAAGAACCACTAGCAGATTACCTATACAATGAAGTTGAATACAAGACTCAATACTTCCCAACTACAACAGTTAAGGGTTCTCAATTCTTAAGACCTTACTTTGAAGTTTCAGGAGCATGCCCAGGATGTGGAGAAACTCCATATTATAAACTAGTTTCTCAATTATTTGGACGTGATATGTTAGTTGCAAATGCAACTGGATGTTCAATGATTTACTGTTCATCTACACCATCTACACCATTCACAAATGATAAGAATGGTGAAGGGGTTGCTTGGGCTAATAGCTTATTTGAAGACAATGCTGAATATGGATTCGGTATGGCAGTAGCTCAAAATGTTAAAGAAGCTAGAATTCTTGAAATTATGGAATCTAATCTAGATAAAGTTGAAGCTCCTTTAAAGAAAGCATTTGAAGCATATGTTGCTGCAAATGGTGATCGTGAAATTCAACGTACACTTAAAGATGAAATCGTTAAGGGTGTTAAGGCTTCTAAAGTTAAAGAAGTTAAAGAATTAGCTAAATTTGAAAGAGACTTAATTGGTAAGTCAGTATGGATTGTTGGTGGAGATGGATGGGCTTATGACATCGGTTACGGTGGATTAGATCATGTTCTTGCTAATGACCTTGATGTAAATATTCTTGTACTTGATACAGAAGTTTACTCAAATACTGGTGGACAATCTTCTAAAGCATCTCAAGCTGCTTCAATCGCTAAATTCGCTGCAGGTGGAAAACCAACTGCTAAGAAAGATTTAGGACAAATTGCAATGGCTTATGGTCATGTATATGTTGCTCAAATTGCTATGGGTGCAGATAAAAACCAAACATTAAAAGCAATCAAAGAAGCTGAAAGTTATAAAGGACCATCATTAATTATCGCTTACTCACCATGTGTTGAACACGGTATTAAAGGTGGATTATCAAATCACCAAAGAACACAAGCTAAAGCAGTTGAATGTGGATATTTAGCTCTATATCGTTATGATCCTCGTAATGAAAAACCACTTACAATTGACTCTAAAGAACCTCAATGGGATAAATTCCAAGAATTCTTGATGAATGAAACTCGTTTCAACCAATTAACTAAGTTAAAAGGTGATGAAGCAGCTCAAAAGATGTTCGATAAAACTAAAGAAGATGCACAAAAACGTTACAAAGCTTTAGTTGAAAGAAAACAAGACTAGTGTTTAGTAAAAGCTACCTTTTAGGTAGCTTTTCTCTTTAATGAGTACGACTGCTGTGCTAAAATTAAAAAAGAGGTGAAGAATATGACTCAAACTGTAAAAGTATTAACAAATTTAAATGATTTTGAAAGAATTGTACTTGCACACAAGAATAATGAAGGTGTAGTACACATCGCTCACTCTTTTTTCTATAATGGACGCGATGGATCAGAATATCTATTATTCTTATATAAAGATGCATTACCAGAAGGTAATTTTATTGAAGGATGGAATTACTTAGATGAAAATTCTTTCAATACTACAATTGTAGGAGTAAATAACCACGAAGTAGCGGTTGAAGATTTTTTGGCTTGTTGGGCTCCTGAAATGAAATGGAATGAAATTCAATATTATGAAGTAACTGATTTTTCAGAAGTTGATAATATGTATGCTAAAATCAAATTAGCAAATAATTCTGTTGTAGCATTTGGTATTACTAAATAAGAAAGCCTTTAAGGCTTTTTTTATATGGCAATAAAGGTTCTACTAAGTAAAGTTTGAGTTTTTTTGACTTTCGACTTATACTATTGGTAGGTGATAAGATGAAAGTATTATTATATTTTGAAAGTGAAAAAGCACTTCAAAATTCAGGAATTGGACGAGCAATGAAACATCAAATGGCAGCACTTACGTCAGTTGGTGTAGAATATACAACAGATCCTTGGGATGATTCATATGATGTTCTTCACATTAATACATTTGGATTTAATAGTGAGGCAATTATAAAAAAAGCTCGATCATTAGGTAAAGCAGTTGTTTACCATGCACATTCTACAGAAGAAGACTTTAGAAATTCTTTTGTATTGTCCAATCAAATTGCTCCAATTTTTAAAAAGAGATTAGTATCTTTATATTCTCAAGCTGATGCAATTATTACACCAACACCATATTCTAAATCGCTTTTAGAAGGATATGGTATTGATTTACCAATATATGCAGTATCAAATGGAATTGATTTGAATCGATTTGACTATAATGAAGAAAAAGTCAAAGCGTTTAGAAAATATTTTAGTTTAAAAGAAGATGATAAGGTAATCCTTTCAGTAGGATTATATTTTGAGCGAAAGGGTATTCTTGATTTTGTCGAAATTGCGAAGATGTGTCCAGAATATAAGTTTATTTGGTTTGGATATACAAATCCAGTTATGATTCCAAAACCTGTTCGCGATGTTGTGGATGAATATCCAAATAATGTTATTTTTCCAGGATATGTAAAAGGACCTATTATAGAAGGTGCATACGCTGGTGCTGATTGTTTCTTTTTCCCTTCTTATGAAGAGACTGAGGGAATTGTTGTACTTGAGGCATTGGCTGCTCGTCAACAAGTCTTATTACGTGATATAGGTGTTTTTGATCCGTGGTTAATTGATGGTGTAAATTGTTATAAAGCACATGATAATCAAGAGTTTATTAGTAAACTCCATGGAATCATTGATGGAACACTAAAAGATACCAAAGTTGAAGGAAGAAAAACCGCAGAAGAAAGAAGTATCGAATCAGTGGGTAAACAACTCAAAAAAATATATGAGAGTGTTCTGAAGTAGAATTGTAGGGAGAGATAATGAATCGAAAGAAAGGATTTACATTAATTGAGCTAATTACGGTAATTGCAATTTTATCTGTTTTAACGGGTGTTTTAATTCCGCAAGTCTCAGGTGTAATTGGTACTTCTAAAGATTCTGTTTGTCTCAACAATCTTGCAACTCTAAATCGTATTTATAGACAACAGGTGGCTTTAGATGAAAATCTAAAACCTGAAGAAGTTATTATTAATTTAGATGGAAAATACTATGCTGGAGTTGCTCAATGTCCGAGTGGTGTTAAATATCAAGTCAAAAATAATACAATTATATGTCCAAATCATAAGACAGAATCAGAGGGGTCCACTGTTGATTTACCAATGTATGAAGATATGTTGAAAAAGCAACTGGAAATTGAAAAGTGTTTAGCACTACCAAGTGGCTCTACTGAATGTATTAAGGATTTATATGGTACATTCTATTTCAGTAATGATAAGTTTTGTGAATATTATTATGCAAAGAATGGAAATAAATGGGATTTAATTGATAAAGAACTAGCTCAAAAAGCAGGACTTCAAGGTGATGCTAATTATTATATTCGTCCATTTTTTACAGAAACAAAAGTACCAATGTTATTTGCTAGTACATCACCAAATGTCAAAGGATCTTGGAATGCAGATATGATTTATTATGGTGGTACATGGCATAAATTAAATAATACAATTCAAATGACATTATTGAGAGATATGTCACAAGAACAGATAGAAAAATATATAACTGAGAATTCAGCAATAGTAAAGTAGAAAAAGCTACTTTACTATTTTTTGATAATACTACAGAGAATAAAAATCATTAAGTGCAAAGAGAATAAAAGTGAGGATGATGATAAAAAAGAAGCCGAAGTCATGAAATCTTAAAGAAATTAATGACTAAATGTATCAGTAATATGTTTTATTTATCGATGTTTTTCTAATTCTAAAGAATTTCCAAACAAAATTGACATTGGTTGTTTCTATATGGTGCAAGTGGTATAATTGTCACATGAAAACATTAAAGAAATTACTAAAAAGCTATACTTTCAATATACTCTTAGTTGTTGTATTTACAGGGTTAGTCCTATGGTTGACACTCAAAGATAACTACAAAGAAATATTATCAATGCTTGCAAGCGCAAACTTAGGGTGGTTATTAGTTATCCCACTTCTAGCTATTTTATATCAAGTGATTATTGGTTGGATTCTACGTAAACTTACATTGTTAAGTAATCCGCATTATAAGTTATCACAAGGTATTGTTAATGCTTTTGTCGCAAGCTTTTTCCATGGAGTTACACCAAGTGCCTCAGGAGGACAATTCGCTCAAGTTTATATTTTTAAGAAGCAAGGTGTACGTATCAGTGATTCCGCAAGTATATTGTGGATGGATTTTATTATTTACCAAGCTACTATGGTTGCATCAGTATTTGTATTATTATTGCTAAAATTTACATATTTTTATCAACATTATTCACAATTCTTTATTCTGGTATTAGTGGGTTTTTGTGTAAATGGTGCAGTCATTATAGGTTTATGGGCACTAGCGACTTTTCCTAGAATTTATACATGGTTAAGTACAAAGGGTTTACTTATTGGTGTTAAGTTACATATTGTAAAAGATAAAGAGAAAGCTCTAAACAATTTGAATATTCAGTTAGAACGTTTCGGTAGTGAAATTAAAAAGCTTAAAAATCATCGTAAAACGATTATACAAGTATTAATTGCGAACTCAATTCGTTTATTGTTGTATTATAGTATTCCTTACTTTTGTGCATTAGCACTTAATATCCAAGTGGATCCTTCTTATATTCTTGATATTTTAGCACTATCATCATTTGTATCAATGATTAACTGTTTTATACCAATTCCAGGTGCTAGTGGAGGAACTGAGGCAACATTTATTCTCATGTTTTCTACAATTTTTGGAAGTATTGCCGCATCAAGTATTATGATTTTGTGGCGTATTGCAACATATTATTTTGTGATGATATTAGGTGGATTAACCTTTATTTATGCAAAAGCTAAACCGGATTTAGTTGAATAGGAGTGACAAAAATGCGAATCGGATTATTTTCAGATACATATTTGCCAGAAATTAATGGTGTAGCCTCAAGTGTACATACATTGCGTGTCCAACTTGAAAAAAATGGACATACTGTTTATGTGATAACAACGAAAACAGAATCTAATGTAGAGGATGATGATCCTTTTGTTCTACGTTTATCAGGCATTGAATTAAAGAAATTATATGGATATGTACTTACCAGTCCAATTCATATCAATGCCTATAATGAAATTAAAGAAATGCAACTTGATTTAGTTCATGCGCATACAGAGTTTAGTGTGGGTATTTTTGCTCGTATTGTAGCAAAATTACAAGGACTACCTCTGGTTAGTACTTATCATACAACTTATGAGGATTATACACATT
>NZ_JAVXGL010000083.1:0-8616 GCF_036657415.1 Anaerorhabdus sp.
TTCAAGAAATAATTCCACTTACTCAAGAGGATGAAATGTTTGAAATGATTATGATGGGATTACGGTTACGCTGGGGCTTAGATTTGAAACAATTTGAGGAAAGATTTAATCAAAAATTTGATGATGTTTATGTCAATGAAAAAACTTCTGCGATTAATAAAGGATGGTTAATTGAGAAAGATAATTTTCTCATGTGTACAGATAAAGGGTATGAAATTTGTAATTCTGTTATAGAGGAATTCATGAAATAAAAAATTGTCTCATTATGCGAGACAATTTTTTTATTTATGAAGATAGTATTCGTAGATAGCTTGAGTTCCCAAGTCTTCTTCGCCATGGTCAATCATATCTTGATACATAGATTGAACTAACTTAAGGACAGGCAATTCAAGATTGTTTTTAGTTGCACAATCAAGAGCGATGTTCATATCCTTTACAAAATGTTTAATGAAGAATCCTGGGGTAGTATCATGATTAATCATTTTTGGACCATTGTTAGTCATTTGCCAACTTCCAGCAGCACCAGCACTAATTGCATTAAGCATAGTGTTTTGGTCAAGTCCCATTTTTTCAGCGTAGATGATAGCTTCCGCGACACCTGTTACTGCTCCAGCTATTGCGATTTGATTCGCCATTTTGGTATGTTGACCCATACCAGAATTTCCACAATAAATAATATTCTTACCCATAGCTTCAAATAAAGGCATACAACGTTCAAAGATTTCACTATTACCACCAACCATGATTGATAATGTTCCATTCTTTGCGCCAACATCGCCACCAGAAACAGGGGCATCAAGTACATGAATGTGATTCTCTTTTCCTTGCTTAGCTAATTCTTGAGCTAGTGTAGGACTAGATGTTGTCATATCAATTGCAATTGTTTCCGATTTAGCATTGGTAAATATTTTTTCATATACTTCTTTAACATCAGCAGGTAATCCAACGATTGTAATCACTGCATCAACATTGCGAACGCAATCTTCAATTGTTGTACAACATATAGCTCCATCGTTTTCTAATACTTTTGCTTTCTCTAAAGTACGATTATATACGTTGACTTCAAATCCGTGCTTGAGTAAATTTCTTACCATCGAAGCACCCATAACACCTGTTCCAATAAACCCAATCTTTTTCATTTGTTTCACCTCGTATTTATTATATAACATTCTGTGACCTTGAAATAAAATAAAAATGATATTATAATGTTTTGGGGTGAGAGCATGCGCAATTTACAAAAATAAGAAAACTAAATTGAATCTAAACTTATTTTTGTTACGCCTTTTAGGAGGTGGTGCTATGCTTGAAATTAGAAATATTACAATACAAACACACAAAGGAAGAACGTTAATTAATAATTTAAGCTTTGTGTTAAATAAAAATGATAAAATTGCAATTATAGGTGAAGAGGGTAATGGAAAAAGTACCCTTTTAAAAGCGATTATAAATCCCAATCTAATACAAGATTATGTTAGTATACAAGGCGATATAAACAAAAATGGTTATCAATGTGGTTATTTATCACAAACTTTAGATTTTAGTTGGAATGATACAGAATTGTTTGAATTTATTGTTAAGAAAAAACCAAGTGAAGGATTGGATCCAAGTTATTACAATGATATATCAAAAGTAGTTGAATGTTTAAGTAAAGTGGATTTTGACAGTTCACTATTATTTGAAAATCGATTAATGGAATCGTTTAGCGGGGGTGAGAAAGTAAAAATACAACTCGCTAAGATTTTATATGAACAACCAGATATACTATTACTAGACGAGCCAACCAACGATTTGGATTTAAAAACACTTATTTGGCTAGAGGAATTCATCAAAGAGATTGATAGACCGGTTTTATTTATTACCCATGATGAAGTTTTATTGGAAAATACAGCCAATGGAATATTACATTTAGAACAGTTGAAAAGGAAAACTTCTCCTGTTTGGAATTTTGAACATTGTGGATATATAGAGTATTGTGAAAGAAGAAATTATAACATTCAAAGAACAAATCGAATTGCCTCCAAGGAAAAGGCAGAGTATGAAAAGCAATTAGAACGTTATCGTCAAATCTATCAACGGGTCGACCACGAATTAAACAGCGTATCTAGACAAAATCCACATGGTGGGCAGTTATTAAAAAAGAAAATGCGAAGTGTAAAAGCCTTGGGTAAACGATTAGAAGACAAAGAACTTACGCATAAAATCGAACCAGAAGAAGCGATAGAAATCTTCTTTGATGAATGTACGGTAAATAGAAATAAGATTATTCTTGATTTAGAATTACCTAAACTTCAGGTTGATGATAGAACGTTATGCAAAGATATTAGGTTACTGGTAAAGGGCAATGAACATATTGTTTTAATTGGACAAAATGGTACTGGAAAAACAACATTGTTAAAACACATAGTACAATTATTACAAAATAGAAAAGATATAACAGTTGGATATTTGCCACAAAACTATGGAGATTTACTTCCAACAGATATCTCACCAGTCGAATTTTTATTGAAAAATCAAGAATACGAGATGAAGTCAAAAATTCAATCCTACTTAGGTTCACTAAAATTCACAAGTGACGAGATGGAACATAAGATTAAACAATTGAGTTATGGTCAACGATGTAAAGTTATGTTAATTCATTTAGTAATTAATCAATTTAATGTATTACTATTGGATGAACCAACACGAAACTTAAGCCCTTTATCAAATCCGGTAATACGGAAAATATTTGGTGATTTTGGTGGATGTATTATTAGTATTTCACATGATCGCAAATTTATTGATGAAGTTTGTGATACGGTTTATGAAATTTCTAATCAAAGTTTTATAAAAATGGATTAAAAGATTGCATTTTGTAATGAATCATGGTATATTTTACTAGCTTTTGTACTGGGGTATTTGACTCCTCGTCGATAATCTCGGTTCATTAGGACAATAGAAAATAGGAGGAAACACAATGTTATCTAAAGCAGAAAAGACTCAAATCATGAAAGATTATGCTCGTTTTGAAGGGGATACAGGTTCTGTGGAAGTTCAAGTTGCAGTTTTAACAGCTCAAATTAACCGTTTAACTGAACACTTGAAAGAACACAAAAAAGACTATCATTCAACTCGTGGTTTAATGAAAATGGTTGGACGCAGAAAAAATTTCTTAGGTTACTTACGCGATACTGATGTAAACCGTTACCGTGTATTAGTACAACGTCTAGGATTAAGAAAATAGTTTCATATATCAATAGAGATAACTTTTACAAGAAGTTATCTTTTTTTATTTATTTGAAATGGTTTTAATGCTAATCAATTTTATAGGCTTTTGTAATCAATTTACTTGCCTAGAAAGGGTCTAATAGATATTATTATAATATCTTTAGCAATAGAATATCCTTTGATACTTTTATTGTGGAGACGGAAAATATGGAGTGAATAAAATGAAAGAGACCAGAAACACAAGCCAAAAAGACATTATTAGAAAAGAGATTATGCTTCAAAGTGATCACTTAACAGCTGATCAAATCTATGTATTGGTAAAAGAAAAAATGCCATGCATAAGTCGTGCAACAGTATTTAGAAATCTAAAGAAACTTGCAGAAATGGGAGAGATAGGATTTGTACCTACCATGGATGGTGCTGATTGTTTCGATTATCGAAATCATAATCATTATCATTTTAAATGCAATGAATGTCATCGTTTATTTGACACTGATATTCCTTATGATGAAAATTTAGATAAGGTTGATTCAGAATTCAAAATTTTAAAACACGAGACATTGTTCTATGGCGTTTGCCCAGAGTGTTTTGCAAAACATACGGTATAAATTGTAGGGGTGGTTTATTTATAGACTGCCTTTTTATTATGTTGAAACAGTGTAAAATGAAAGATTACCACTTAATGAATACTGCAGAAAAGTAAATATAAAAAGCTGAAACTGGAAGGAATATCTTTCTAGTTTTTTCTATATAAATAAGTATTGACAAATAATGAACTTCTGTTTATTATTGAATAGTGAACGGAGGTTCATTTATGGCTCAAGTATTAAAAGATGAAGTTAGAAATAAGATACTTCAAGCTGCAAGTGTTGAAATTATTCAACATGGAATCGATGGATTGCAAATGCGAAAGATTGCTGAAGGAGCAGATGTTACCGTAGGAAATCTATATCGCTATTATGCTGATAAAGAATCGCTAATACATGCAATTATCGAACCTGCTTTGAATGAAATTAATGATTTATTACAGTTAATTAGTGATCAACAATTATCTTTATTGCAAACATCTTCAGAAATTGATTTTAATAAGATTTACGAGAATTTGGAAGTATGTTCAAAAGGATTAGTTGATATCTTTTATAGACATACAAGTGCGATGTTATTGTTGTCGAATGAGTATGAATTATCACATTTAACGGATTGGTTTAAATCAATTCTTTTTAACATTTTGAAAATTAATGAGCCAGATTTAAATTCTAGAGAATTGGAGTTTTTAAGTTCTCTAGTAGCTATTTCAATTATTAAAGGTATGCAAGAAGGGTTCAAGATTGCATTGCAATCGCCAGAGGCTTCAAAAAATTTGGATAAAGTAATTTTGAAATACTTACAAATTGTTTTAAGGAAATGAGGTAAATATGAGTTATATCGAATTTAAAAATGTAAAGAAAATATATCATGTGGGAGAAGTGGATATTGAAGCACTGGCAGGTGTAGATTTCACTATTAATAAAGGTGAAGTTGTCATCGTAGCAGGAGCTTCAGGTGCAGGTAAAAGTACAATTCTAAATATCTTAGGTGGAATGGATACTTGCTCCTCGGGAGAAATAGTAGTAGATGGTAGTCGTATTGATGAAATGGGTGAAAAAGAATTAACAAATTATCGTCGATATGACATTGGATTTGTTTTTCAGTTTTATAACTTAGTTCAAAATCTTACTGCAAAAGAGAATGTTGAACTAGCTACGCAGATTTGCAAAAATCCATTAGATGTTGATTTAACAATTAAACAAGTTGGATTGGAAGAGCGCAAAAATAATTTTCCTTCGCAATTATCAGGAGGAGAACAACAACGTGTTGCTATTGCTCGTGCTTTGGCAAAAAATCCAAAACTTTTGTTATGCGATGAACCAACTGGTGCACTTGACTATAACACAGGAAAACAAATATTAAAATTATTACAAGATACAAGTCGTGAACAAGATATGACAGTAGTTATCATCACTCATAATCTTGCGATATGTCCAATGGGGGATAAAATAATTAAAGTAAAGAATGGAAGAATTTCATCAATTGAAATAAACGAGAATCCTGTATCGATTGATGATATAGAATGGTAATATGTCAAAAGAATTAATTGTTGATACGTTACGTACAATCCGCAAAACAGCGGCTAAATTCTTAACACTTTTCTCAATTGTTGCGATAGGGGTTGCATTTTTCGTAGGGGTATGCGCAAGTGCACCAATTATGAGTTATAGTGTTGATAAATACAATGATGAATATGACTTGATGGATTTCCAACTTTATGCAACGTTTGGATTTGATGAAGACGATATTCGGGCGATTCAAAACGTAGAAGGAGTACAAACGGTAGCAGGAAATAAATTTGTTGATGTAATTGGACATGTGGATAATCGTGATACTGTCGTACGAATTGAATCGTATAAACCAAATCAAGAAGTAAATAATTTTGTGCTTGTGGATGGCAGAATGCCAGAGAATGCGAATGAATGTTTAGCTGAAAGTGGTGGCAGACTCTTTCAAGGATTAGAAATTGGTACAACAATTGAAATTAGTCGTCCGGAAAATGACTTAAGTGATTTTACGGATGTAACAAAATTAAAGATTGTTGGATTAGTAAGAACACCAGAATACTTGAATGAAGAAAAAGGTAATAGTACTTTAAGCAACCGCGCAATCCAAACATATTTCTTTGTGCCAGAATCGACTTTTAATAATGATTTTTATACTTCAGTTTTAATTACCGTAAAAGGCGCAAAAGATTATAATAGTTTTTCAAATAAATATTTTGATTATGTTGCACCAATAGAAGCAAATTTAGAAACTCTTTCAAAAACACAACAACAAGTTCGTAGAGATAAGATTGTTGCGGAAGCAACGGAAAAATATAATGACGGACTCAAAGAATATGAGGATGGTAAGAAAGAATTCGAAGATGAAATTGCTAAAGCTGAAAAAGAAATTGCCGATGCAAGAAAGAAAATTAAAGATGGTGAACAAGAAATCATCGATAATGAGATAAAACTAGAAACTGAAACGACAAATGCCAAAGCAGAATTAGATAAAGCACAGGCAGATCTTGAAGCTGGTCTAGTACAATGGCGAACAGAAAAAAATAATTTTGATACTGTAACAAAGCCTGGACTTATTTCTCAAAGAACTGATTTGGAAAATAAATTGAGTCCACTTCTTACAGCAAAAACTGGATTAGATCAAGTTAATGCGGCATTATCTTCACTTAATCATAATAAAACTGTACTTAATGCATTTTTAGCATCACTTAATCCAAGTGATCCAGCATATACAGAAACTGCGAATCAAATACTCTTAGTTGAACAAGGAATTGCACAAGCTGAAGCTAATAAAAACATTATTTTAACTGAATTGGCTAAGTATTCATTAGATGAAAGCACTTTAGGTCCGACTATTGATCAGTTACAATCGGGAATCAGTCAAATAACAGCAGGAATTACTGAAGGTGAATCAAAACTAGCTGCAGCAAAAACACAATTAGATTCAGGATTTACGCAAGTTTATAATGGACAAGTTGAACTTGAAACAACTAAAGCAGATGCACTTACAAAAATAGCAGACGCTAAAGTTGAACTAGCTAATGGGAAAAAAGAATTGGCTGAAAATCTTGTGACTTTCGAAGATGAAAAAGAAAAGGGTCAAAAAGAATTAGATGATGCTAATCGTGATTTAGTTAAAGCTAAAGAAGATATTGATGCCATTGGCGAAGCAGAATGGACAATTCTAAATCGTGAAAAGAATTACTCAAGTAAAACTTATAGTGATACCATTACTCAAATGGAAGCGATTGCTTCAATCTTCCCAGTGTTCTTTTTCTTGGTTGCTGCATTAGTTTGTTTGACAACCATGACACGGATGGTAGATGAACAACGTGGACAAATTGGAGTCTTACGAGCTCTTGGTTATAATAAATTAGCTTGTGCTTCTAAATACTTAATTTATGCAATTGTCGCAACATTATTAGGTGGCATTGTAGGAACTGTGATTGGCCTATTAATCTTCCCTTCAGTTGTTTATAGTGCATGGGGAATGATGTATGTTTTACCACCAATTAAAATGATCATTCCATGGGATTTAATTTTACTTTCTAATACATTGTTCATTGTAGTAATGGCTCTTACAACTTGGCTTGCATGTCGTCAAGCAATGAATGAAGTTCCTAGTCAATTATTGCGTCCAAAAGCACCAGCAATGGGTAAGAAAATTTTATTGGAAAGAATACCATTTATATGGAAACGATTCTCATTTACTTCAAAGGTTACAGCGAGAAATATTATTCGTTATAAGAAACGTTTCTTCATGACAGTATTAGGTATTGCTGGATGTACGGCTTTACTGGTTGCGGGATTTGGTATTAAAGGATCAATCTCAACAATTGTTGATCGACAATTTAAAGGGATTTATTTATATGATGGCTCAGTTACATTGAGCGATGATTTAACACAATCACAGATTGCCAAAATTGATAATCAAATCAAAGAAATGAGTAACATCGAAGCAAGTTTAGCATTAACTGAATATACATCTAAAGTAATTGCTAATGGTGTTGAACAAACAGCTATTGTTTCAATTTATCAAGATAATGCTGAAATGTCAGAAATGAATAATATTCAACACCGCAAGAATAAGAATGAAGTGATATTAGATGATTCAGGTGTGATTATTAATGAAAAACTAGCTGAATTACTAAATATTGGTGTTGGTGATACAATTCAAATTGAAAGTGAAAACGGCATCATGAAGAATTTTACTGTAACGGATTTATGCGAATGGTATGTAAATCATGCAGTATTTATGACAAAAGCAGCCTATGAGAATGCATTTACCATCAAACCAGTTATTAATTCTATTCAAATTAAAATGATTGAAGATACACCTGAATTACAACAAAATATTAGTAAAATTGATGGTGTTGATTCGTTAAATTTCTATGGAGGTATTATTGATAATTTCAACCAAATGATTAATGGTTTAGACATTGTCGTGGTAGTTTTAATTGTTAGTGCTGGATTGCTTGCGTTTGTTGTATTAAGTAATCTTACAAATGTCAATATAAGTGAAAGACAACGTGAAATTGCGACGCTTAAAGTATTAGGATTTAATCGTAAGGAAGTTAATGCGTATATATATAAAGAAAATTTCATACTCACATTTATAGGTTCACTCGTTGGTTTACTACTAGGTGTTATATTGCATCGTTTTATTATCTTAATGGTTGAAATGGACTATGTTATGTTTGGACGAGATGTAGGTGTAATGGGCTTGCTTTATTCGGTTGCTTTAACAATGTTCTTTGCATTACTAGTGAATATGGCAATGACCTTCAAGCTTCGTAAGATTCAAATGGTAGAGTCTTTG
>NZ_JAVXGL010000084.1:0-8599 GCF_036657415.1 Anaerorhabdus sp.
TGTAAAATAAACATATACACCTGCAACAGCACCTCCCAAACATCCTGCAATTAACGGGAAACGATAGCGAAGATTTACACCAAAAATAGCAGGCTCAGAAATTCCAAATAATGTACTAATGAAACTTGGAATACATAATTCTCTTGTTTTTGTATTCTTCCAATGTAAAGCCATATAACCAAGCACTGCACCTGCTTGTCCAATAAGTGCAACTGACATTAATGGATTGATGAAATTAACCCCTGTTGTCGCAATCAATTGTGACTCTACTGCTCCAATGATATGATGAATTCCAGTAATTACAACTATTTGTTGTAGCCCTGCAAATAATGCAAAACCAACCGCACCCAAATTTTCTGTCATCCATAATAATGAACCTGTAATTGAATCGGCAAAGATGCGCCCTGCAGGTCCAACAATCGTAAATAATAAAACTGTTGAAATGAATACTGTTAGCATTGGTGCAAATAACAATTTAACAACATCAGGGATTACACGTTGGAAAAATTTATCAAGCGTAGCGACAACCCATCCCATCATCAACGCAATAATGATACCCCCTTGAAAACCTACCATTTGAATTTGTAATCCAAATAAATTTAATACTTCTGGATTAAAACTTTCTGTGCCAATACTATAAGCATTTGCTAAACTAGCATCTAACATAATTGCACCAACAACCATTCCTAGAATTGCTCTACCACCATAACGTTTTGTTGAAGAATAACATACAACCATGGGTAGTATCGCAAATATTCCTGTTGATGCTAAATTCGCAAGTCGATTAATCGCGTAAAGTGTTTCATTTTCTTGAACCAAATCCCACTTCCCTAAAACACCCGTTAATCCCATTAATAATGCTGCCGCTAGAATTGCTGGAATAATATCAACAAATACATCAGACAACGATTTAATCAATTTTTGGATTGGATTTTGCTTTGCATTAGCTTGTGTTTTGACATCTTCAAGTGACATATTTTCCTTATGCACATATTTTGAGAATACCGCGTATATATCATTCACAAGCCCAGCTCCAAATATAATTTGAAGTTGTGAGCCAACAATGAATACACCTTTTACTAATTCAACATCTTCTAATTCTTTATTTTGAACTAATGAAGTATCTTTCAATACTATTCTTAGACGAGTAGCACAATGCGCAACTCCTTGAATATTTTCCTCGCCACCAACTAATCGTGTAATTTCCTTTGAAATAATTAAGTATTTTTCACTTTTATTCATACTTTCCTCCTATATTGGAACCGGTTCTATATTTCTAGTATAGCTCGTAATAAAGTCTTGTCAACACTTTTTGGAACCGGTTCTATATATTTATAAAAATAATACCACAATTGTGGTATTATTCCTCATCATTTTTCGCAATATTACGATTGTATTGTTTTCTTTCAAGCGCTGTTAAATATCTTTTACGAAGACGAATACTATCTGGAGTTAACTCTACAAGTTCATCATCATTAATAAATTCAAGTGCTTCTTCTAATGACAATATTTTCGCAGGAACTAATTTCATAGCTTCATCAGCACCTGAAGATCGAACGGCTGTCATCTTTTTATTCTTAATTGGATTTACATCCATATCCATATCTTTAGCTGCACGTCCAATTATCATACCTGTGTAAACTTCTGTTTGTGGTGTAATAAATAATTGACCACGTTCTTGAATATTCCACAAAGCATATGTCATTGCACTACCATTTTCAGTTGAAATTAATGCACCATTTGAACGTTGATTGATTTCACCTTTATAGGGCTCATATCCAGCAAGACGGCGTACCATCGTACCTTCTCCACGAGTATCATTGATAAATTCTGAACGATAACCAAGTAACCCACGAGTTGGCACCATATATTCAACGCGTGTATAAGTTCCTTCATCTACAATATCAACCATAACCCCTTTACGTAAGTTTAGTTTTGAAATTACAGATCCTGAATATTCATTTGGAACGCTACATACAACTTCTTCAACCGGTTCAAGCAATTGTCCATCAACACGGTGGAAAATTACTTCTGGTTTACTAACCGCAACTTCATAACCTTCTCTACGCATATTTTCAAGTAAAATTGATAAATGCAATTCTCCACGACCACTCACTTTGAAGCAGTCTGTACTATCTGTTGGTTCAACTTTTAGACCAACATTTACTTCAAGTTCTTTTTCAAGACGTTCTTTGATATTACGAGAAGTAATATACTTTCCACTCTTACCAGCGAAAGGTGAACTATTTACCATGAAATTCATTGATAAAGTTGGCTCTTCAATTTTGATTGAAGGCATCGGTAATACTGCATCTGTATTACAAACTGTATCTCCGATTGAAATATCAGAAATACCAGAAATCATTACAATCTCACCGCATTGTGCTTCTGAAACGGCAACACGACTTAATCCTCTATAAATGAAAATTTGATTTACTTTACAACGTTGTTGTTTACCATCTTCATCACATACGATAACTTGGCTAGCTTCTTTTAATGTACCTGAATAAACTCGACCAATACCTAAACGACCAATATAATCATCATAAGCTAACGCAGATACTTGCATTTGTAATGGTTCCTCAGAAACATCTGGATAAGCATCGCAATGTTCTAAGATAGTTTCAAATAAAGGCATGATGTCTGTATTCGTATCATCCAATGATTTACGAACGATACCTTCACGAGCAATTCCATAAAGAATAGGGAAATCTAATTGCTCATCATTTGCGTTTAAATCTAAAAATAAATCATAAACCATATCGATGACTTCAGTTGCTCTAGCATCTCTTTTATCGATTTTGTTAATTAATAGAATTGGTCTTAAACCTGCTTCTAAACTTTTTTGTAGTACGAAACGTGTTTGAGGCATTGGCCCTTCACTAGAGTCTACAAGCAAAATAACTGTATCAACAGTTTTAATTATACGTTCTACTTCACTCGAAAAGTCAGCATGCCCTGGCGTATCGACTACATTGATTTTATAATCTTTGTAATTTACAGAACAGTTCTTTGAGTAAATTGTAATTCCTCTTTCACGTTCTAAGTCATTGCTGTCCATAACACAATCAACAACTTCTTCATTGTCTCTGAAAACGTGGCTTTGACCCAAGAAAGCATCTACTAGAGTAGATTTCCCCGCATCAACGTGCGCAATAACCGCAATATTTAATATTTTTTGAAATTCTTTCATAATCATCATCCTTTGCAACTTATAAATTATATGCTTATAAAGCTTAAAACTCAACAAAAACCGTAATTATAGACTATTATCTATATAATATAGGCTTCATTTGTCTAAGTAAGCGCAACCATTAATCAAATTTTACCTATTTTGTTTTAAAAAAAGAAAGTAGATTTTTCCACTTTCTTTTATAAACTTAGTGTTTTTTACGAGATACTAGAATAATTCCACCACAAACAACAATAATAATCAAACCTGAAACTAAGATATTATTTTGAATCCAATCTACAGCATTTGCAAGTGAATGAAGAATAATATTCTGACGAATATTTTGATTACTAATAATGTCTTTTTGATAAATTACTTCACCATAAGCCATTACAATAACCTCACCAACAACATCACCTTTTTTTATATTTTCTGTAATTACTTCAGGAATCGTAACTTCTATAACTAATTCATTAGGGTCACTTGGAACATCAAGCAAAATAGCTTCATCCATTTTCCATTCAACGTTTCTATCTAAAAATCGATATTTGATTTCGCTTTCTTTAATTACATCATTCAAATTGAATATCATTTGTCTTTGATAAGAATCACGATAGTAATTGTATATCGTTCCCGCATCGAGATAATGACTAGGAATTTTTCTTTCCACCCAGGCATGAGCAGTAATTAAGATAAGATCCATCTCATTAATCGTAGCACTTGATGCAAGGCAATAACGCGCCTCCACCGTATACCCTGATTTACTACCATTAAACCCCTCAATTGTAACCTTATAAGGCACATTAGACCCAGGATTATTAATATACTTATATGATGTAGACTCCATTTTCAATCCTTGCGTTGGATAATTTTTTGATATCCCCGCTTGATAAGTATCTGAAGTAAATACTTCTTTAAAGAAATCATTCTGCAAAGCATAATCCAATAAAAGACTTATATCATATAAAGTTGAATAATGATTGTCATTATGTAATCCTGTGGTATTTACATAATGTGTATCCTTCATTCCCAACTCTTGAGCTTTTTGATTCATCATGTCTACATAACCATCAACACTACCAGCAATTGTATACGCAAGTGCTTGAGTACATTCAGCACCTGAAGGTAATAATGTTCCGTAGATTAAATCACGGATAGTAACAATATCCCCTACATTAAATCCTGCACGACTTGCACCAGCCTCTTTTAAACCAGCCATAATTCTTTCATCAATTAGAACTTGTTGATCATAGTTATCAACATTCTCAATTGCAATCAAGGCAGTCATCATTTTTGTAAGTGATGCTGGGTAAATAATCTCTTTTGAACCCTTATCCCATAAAACTTGCCCAGTTGTTTGGTCATATAGATAAATATAGTCACTCGTTACATTTGGTTTTTCTTCTTCTGCAAAAATTTGTATTGGCGTGAATAACGAACCAATTAACAAAAACAATATTAATACTAGCTTCTTCATTCTACTCCTCCAATTTTGTATATTATAACATAATGTTTTTTTATGATACTACTTTTATTTTTCTTAAGATTTAGTATAATAGAAGATGCACTGAGCGAATGGCGGAATGGCAGACGCGCAGCACTAAGGATGCTGTGTCTTATGACGTGAGAGTTCAAGTCTCTTTTCGCTCACCATATTCAAAATTGAGAGCCTTTTTTAAAGACTCTTTTTTTATTTTTCTACAAATACCCAAGTTTTTGATCAATATAGATGTTGAAAAAATTACTCATTTAATGTGAAAACTTTACTCATTTACAAGTGAAGTATTTTTCCTGTATGTTATAATTTTAATAAGAACGGAGGTTTCTATGGCAACTAAACTATTGGTAAATGGAACAGAAATTACAATGACAATTTTTGATGATAAAGACTATATTTCACTTACAGATATGATCAAAGCAAAAGACGGCGATTTCTTTATATCGGATTGGCTTAGAAATAGAAATACAGTTGAATTCCTAGGCGTATGGGAACAAATATACAATCCGAATTTTAATTATGGCGAATTCGCCATAATTAAAAGCAAAGCAGGTCTCAATAGTTACAAAATCAGTGTAAAAGAATGGGTAGAAAAAACTAATGCTATTGGACTGCGTGCTACTGCAGGACGATACGGTGGAACTTATGCATATAAAGATATTGCTTTTGAATTTGGAATGTGGATTAGTCCAGAGTTTAAAATCTATCTTTTACAAGAATTCGATAGACTTAAAATGCAAGAACAGCAACAACTAGGATGGGATATAAAAAGAAATCTAGCGAAAATTAACTATTCAATACATACTGATGCTATTAAAGAACATATAATTCCCTCTCTATTGACAGAGAAACAAATCAATATCACTTATGCTGATGAAGCCGATATATTAAATATGGCATTGTTTGGAATGACCGCTAAACAATGGCGAAATTCTAATCCTACCTTGAAAGGAAATATTCGAGATTATGCAAATGTTTCCCAACTTGTTGTCCTTTCAAATATGGAAAGTTTAAATGCTATTTTCATCAGCGAAGGACTTTCGCAAACTGAGAGATTATCAAAACTCAACGAAATTGCAATAAATCAAATGAAATTGCTTACAGAAAATAAACGGGTAGCTTCTCTTGAAAAGCAATCAGCCTTACAGAAAGGCAAAGATAAATAAGTTAACTTGAATTTAAGAAGAAATGTAAATAGTAATATCCACTGCATATGGATGCCTCAAAATAAAAGAAGATATGAGTGTTGAACATTTTGTAGTAGATGTCAGACTCATTTTTTTTATTTCCATCTAGAAATCCTTTTTTACTAATAGCGTTTCATTGATGTCATATTTTTCTTTTTATTCGGGACAAAAATTATGTAAGAGTTTATTTCTATATCTATTCTAATTAAATTCACAAAATCTGAATTCTCACATCATTTACTATTTTTTTGCAATTTTGTCACAACACACGAACATTCACAGTATTTATATTTAGTTCTTTAAAAACATTTTTATCATTATGCAATTTTAATAATAATGTTTTGATATAATAGAAAGAAAAGGAGGCTTTTAATGATTAAAAATTCAGATAAAACAACCTTTATACAAGCTAAAGGATTAGAAATATCAATTCTTCCAAGTAAATCCCAAACTGACTTTATTTCTTTAACAGATATTGCCAAATATAGAAGTAATGATCCATCATCTGTAATTCAAAACTGAATGCGTAATAAAGATGTAATAGAATTTCTTGGTTATGGGAAAGTTTATATACCCCTAGTTTTAAACCTCTCGAATTCGAGGGGTTTAAAACTCAAGCTGGATCAAATTCATTCACTTTGTCTCCCAAACAATGGATTGAATCTACGAAAGCTATTGGAATCCATTCTTCATCAGGTCGATATGGCGGAACTTTTGCACATCCAGATATCGCTTTCGAATTTGCTTCTTGGATTTCTGCTGAGTTTAAATTGTATATAATCACAGACTACCAAAGACTGAAAACTGACGAAAATTCCAATTACTTTCTGAATCGGAATATTTCTCGTGAAATAGCTAAAATAAACTATAAAATTCATACAGATGCCATCAAAAATAATTTTGTCATTCATGATTTACCAAAACAATTTAAGAGTTTTACTTATGCAACCGAAGCAGATGTACTAAATGTTGCAATGTTTGGTACAACAGCAAAAGAATGAAAAGAGAAAAATTCTGAACTTAGTGGTAATATTCGCGATTATGCTACTCTTGAACAGTTAATTGTACTATCAAATCTCGAAAGCCTAAACTCTATATTAATAAAGAATGAAGTTCCTCATAATCAAAGAATAATTGAATTAAATAAAATAGCTAAAGAACAACTAAGTATCGTTATAGAATCACCCAATGTTAGAAAGTTGGAAAACATAAAATAATAATATCCACTGCATATGAATACCTCAAATACAAAATGATATGAGTATACATTTTACACAATGTTGTACTCATATTTTTTTATTTTTCACCAAGAATTCTTATTATAAAAGCTTTTTTGAGATTACAAAAAATTATTCAAATCAGAAAATATAAGAAATGATGTCATTCTTGAACATTTAATTAAATCCAAAAAATGTAAATTTAATAAATACTTCATGTAAGATTAAAATAAATTGAGATAACTTAATGCTACTTAGTCTAATAGCTGTATCTTCCAGTATCATAAAATTAAAAAATATGAAATAATAATTACCTATACTATGTAGATAATTTTTTAAAATGATAAAGTAAGTTTATTTTTAAAAGTTTAAGGGAGATTTTTATGAAGATACACTATTATTTAGGATGGTTCAATAATCATTTCAACAAACCTCTTATAAATATGTTAACAAATGATATCGTTGACAGGAAATCTCTTGTCCTAATTAGTGCTGATCCTTATCACTATGAAGACGAGGAAGTTGGTTCAATAGAACTTTCATGGTTTCATCACGCTGGGATCAATTTTGAAGAATATCATATCATTGATTTTGATATATCCAAAGAAGATGCTGAACAGTATATCAAAGATGCTTCCGTAGTTTTTCTACTTGGTGGTTACGCTAAGGAGCAGAATGAACTTTTAGTTAAGTACAAATTAATTGATCTCATTAGAGAAAAAGATATTGTATTAGGAACAAGTGCAGGTTCAATTAACATGTCTAAAAAATGGTTATACTCAGAGTATACTGGGAATTCAACAAAAGAATCACAAATAATTGATGGTCTTGGTCTAGATGAATTTTCAGTTTTATCCCATTATGATTTAGAAAATACGCTGAACAGAATTCAATATGATTTACACTCTCTACTTACCTCTATGGATGTTTATGCATCTAATAAGGACTGTGCACTGCGAGTAAAAAATAACGAAATTGATATAATAGGTGATGTTTATCTTATATCGCTTCAAAGCATCATAAAACTTAGTGAAACTATTTAATACAGTTTTATTCTCTATCCTCAAATTTTAAATTTATCAAAATCTATTAATATTAACACGAGTTCTCAAAAAAAAACCTAAATTAGGTTTTTTTTCAGTTAATTGATGATACTTATATCCTTCCTCTTCTATTCTCTATCATTTTGGAAAACATCTTAACTATTTCCGGTGTTTGATGATTAAAAAATAGACTTTCATTTTTATCGAGTGTAGCTATTTTTTCCATATCCGAAGGAGTGAGTTCAAAATCAAAGATATCAAAATTCTCTTTCATTCTTTCAACATGTGTTGATTTTGCAAGTGCAACAATATTTCTTTGCATCAACCATCTCAAAATGACTTGTGCTACAGTCTTATTATAGTTGTCACCTATTTCTTTTAGTACTGCATTTTGAAACATATTATTTTTTCCTTCACCAAAGGGTGCCCAAGCTTGCATTTGCACACCAAAATCAAGCATATTTTCTTGAGCTTTGGTTTGT